>CADEFG010000367.1 GCA_902826505.1 uncultured Acidobacteriota bacterium | reverse complement strand
TCACGCCCAGATAGCATTTCGAATCAACGATTTCGCCCTTGAGCGTGAATTTGCCGAGAGCTTCGGATTTTTCCAAAGCCGGATTTTCGGTTTCGGAAGTTTTTTCAACCGAATCGCCCGTAACTTCGATCATCCGCAAACGGTCGCGGTAAATGAGCGTGCCTTTTAATTTGACGCGCCGATCATTTAAATCCGCCGCGTCAAAGCCGTGTTTGCCTTCGGCGACGAGCGGAAATCTTTCAAACGTCGGCAAACCGTTGTTTTTTTCACTCTTTTCGACCAGCAAAAACGGAACGCCGCGCGCTTCGATCGTGCCTTCAAAATCTTTGATCGTCCCGAATTCAAAAACGCTTTTCGCAAAAGGTTTTTGTCCGAGCCATAAAACAATCGTCAAACCGACCGCCGCCGCGAACGCCAAAACAACAAAAGTTTTTATAACCCGCGCCAAACTGTTCGGCATTTTCGGCAGATAACCGATGTAAAAATCTTCGCTCATATTTATTAGTTGACAACAGATTCCACGGATTTCACAGAGATTTTTAAAATATTTTTTCCGTGAAATCCGTGGAATCTGTTGTTAAAACTTGGGGTTCAACCCGCGTGCCCGCCGCGTTCGGTTGGCGATGGACAAAAACTTTCCCATCCGCGACCTTTACGTTAAAAGTCGGGATTTTTTCGGTAAACGGCGGCGGCGATGCGCCGGTTTCGGGCTCGTATTGAAAGCCGTGCCACGGGCACGTAATACAGCCGTCAATGATTTTGCCTTCGCCGAGCGGACCGTTTTGGTGTTGGCAGACATTCGAAACGGCGGAAATTTTGCCGTCGTATTTGAAAATCGCGACGCGCTCGCCCGAAATTGTCCGGATACAAGCGCGTTTTTCGGGAATTTCTTCAACCGAACAAGCCTCGACAAATTCGTCCGTTGAAACAATTTCCTTGTCCAAACCGGTTTCCTTAAAAGCCGCGATCAGGTGCAAACCGATCACCAAGATCAATCCAAATCCCAACGAAACGGCGAAGATCGACGAAGTTTCGGATTGTAAAACGCCCAAAACAACGTGACCGACCAGCAGCGCATAGGCGACATAAACAAGCGTGTGGAGAGTTTTCCAAACCGGCGCGGTCAGATTATTGAGCCAAAAATCGTGGCTCGTCACCGCCATCAAAAAAAGAATTATCAAAGCGATCAAACCCAAAACCTGAAACGGAAAATCGGCGAGGCTCGTGAATCGCGTGTTGCTGACGAGGATGCTGACAAACGGATTGACGCTGCCGAGCGCGTGAAATTGAAAGATCGAAAATCCGGCGTGCGCGGCGCCGACAAAAAACGTCGTCACGCCCAAATGCCGCCGATTATAAAGAAGCGGCAGAAAACGCGGCGAAAGGCGGCACAACGGTCCGATCATCAAAACAATGTGCAGGAGCAAAAAGGCGCACGTTCCAAACCCGCGAATCAAAAGCGTTTCGATCGTCGCATCGGGCTGAAAAATGCTTCCGAGAGCGATAAAAAGCAAAAGATAACCCGCAACGCCCGACCAAAGCACGCCGTCGTAGATTTTCTTTTGCCGGTTCCAGCTGATTGCCGCGTATTTTTCGCTCATCTTTTATTTGCGTTATATATCATTGGAATGGCTTGATTGACCGGTTCGCGATGCCGAAACGCGATGCCCGCTATTAACAAAAGCGGCAGCAAAACTGCCAAAATCAGCCAGACAAATTTATGTTTTCGGCGAATTTTGCGAATCATTTTGCCTCCGGAGATTTTCGCCGGTGCGCGTTTTTTTCGACCGGTCTTTTTTCGCCTTTGAATAATCGCCACGCCAGAAAAATCCAAAACGCCGCCGCGCCGAAAAAAATGATCAAACGAAAACCGGCGCTTGTTTCTTTCGCTGAATCGTCCAATTTGACGACGCCGAAGGCGGCAAACCAGACGGCAAACAAAAAGCCGATTGCCAGATAAACAAAAGCCGTATAAACGATAATTTCAGCGAAAATCATAAAGTTTTTAACTGCGAAAGTTGACGAAGACGACACGAACATTTTTTGTAAAAGCACTTAAAATTTCAATTGTGGCTTCGGAGTATGTTCTTCGTCAAACTTCACGGTTTTTCTAACATCACAGCGCCAGTTCAAGGTCGTTGCGCTTGCCGATTTCGACGATTTTTTCCGCGTCGATTTCCTTCAGCTCGTTGATTTCAGCGAAAAAATTCTCAAAACCGCTCGGCGTAATAATCGCCAGCATTTTGCTTGGTTCGGCGAGCCGGTTGCGGATGCTGTGCGTTGTTCCGCGCGGAATGACGATCAGGCTTCCCGTGGCTGCGACGCTTGTTTCGCCGTCGCATTCGATGTCGTATTCGCCTTCCAATACGTAAATTATTTCGTCCGTTCGGTTATGAAAATGCGGCGGCACGACACCTTTCGGCGGCGAGGTTTCTTCGACGACCGCGAATCTGCCGAATGTTTCCGCGCCGCGCACTTTGCAGACGATCGTTTCGCCAAGCACATTCCAAACTTCGCCCTGATTATCAGGTTTTAAAATAGGTTTTGACATAAGTCCTCAGTTTTTTAATCACACAACCCTAAAATGTTATTCCAAATTATTCACCCGATTGCTGTAAGAGTTTGGCGACGAGTCCGGTCCAGCCGGTTTGGTGGCTGGCGCCGACCCCGGCGCCCGTGTCGCCGTGAAAATATTCGTAGAACAGAACATAATCGCGCCAGTGCGGGTCGGTTTGAAATTTCTCGGAACCGCCGTAAACAGGACGTTTGCCGTTCTTATCCTGCAAAAAGATATGCGACAAACGGCGCGAAAGTTCCTGCGCAACTTCCCACAGATTCATCAAATTGCCCGACCCGCTCGGACATTCAACGCGCAGATCGTCGCCGAAATAATGATGAAATTTTTGCAGGGATTCGATCAGCAGATAATTAACCGGCATCCAAACCGGACCGCGCCAATTGGAATTTCCGCCGAACAGCCCGCTCGAAGATTCCGCCGGTTCGTAATCAACGCGATGTTCGGCGCCACCCGCGTGCAAAACATATGGATTGTCTTTGTGAAATCGCGAAACGGCGCGAATTCCGTGCGGCGAAAGAAATTCGTTTTCGTCGAGCATCAGGCGCAAAACTTTTTCCAATCTTTCACGAAATGCGATTGATAACAGCCTTTTCTCGCCGTTTTCTTCAACATTGGCGGTTAATTTTGGACGATTTTCGAGAAACCAGTGAAAACGTTTTTTGAAATCCGGCAAAGCATCGAGGTTTTTTAAATCAATCGTCGCGACCGCAAACATCGGGATCAGTCCGACCATCGAACGCACTTTCAGAGGCATATTTCCTTGTCCGTGCAAATGCAGCACGTCGTAATAAAAACCGTCTTCTTCGTTCCAGAGTGAGATGCCTTCCTGACCGAGATTGTTCATCGCGTCGGCGATATAGATAAAATGTTCCCAGAACTTTGTCGCGACATCTTCATAAGAATTATCGGTGACGGCAAGTTCGAGCGCAATTTCCAGCAGATTCAGGCAATACATCGCCATCCACGAAGTGCCGTCCGATTGCGCGAGCTTTCCGCCGGTCGGCAGCGGCTGCGAACGGTCGAACACGCCGATGTTGTCAAGTCCTAAAAATCCGCCTTCGAAAACGTTCATTCCTTCGGCATCTTTGCGGTTGACCCACCACGTAAAATTGAGCAGTAGTTTTTGAAAAACCCGCGCCAGAAATTTCGTATCGCCGGTGCCCGTTCGTTTTTTGTCAATTTGATAAACGCGCAGCGCCGCCCACGCGTGAACCGGCGGATTAACGTCGCCGTAAGCCCATTCATACGCCGGAATTTGCCCGTTCGGATGCATATACCATTCGCGGAGCATTAAAATCAGCTGCTCTTTGGCAAAATCCGGATCTACCATTGCCAGCGGAATCGAGTGGAATGCCAGATCCCACGCCGCATACCACGGATATTCCCATTTGTCGGGCATCGAGATCACATCGGCATTGTTCAAATGCCGCCATTCCGCGTTGCGCTGCTTTTTTCTTTCGGCGGGCGGGACGGGCTGCGCCGGATCGCCGTCGAGCCATTTTTCAATGTCGTAATGATAAAACTGCTTTGACCAGAGCATTCCTGCTAAACACTGACGCATTACGCTTTGCGCATCTGCCGACAGACTTTCGGGAATGATCTCGGCGTAAAATTCAGCGGCTTCTTTTTGGCGCAGATCGAAAATTTTGTCGAAATCCGCGAAAGCGTTTTTCTGGTCAGAATTATCTGTGGTCGCGGATGGTTTAATTTCGGTGTTTCGATTGATTTGGCTTAAACCACCCGCGACCGCCGACGATTCTGCCTTTAACCGCAAGCGAATCGTTTTTTCTTCGCCGCCCGCGAGTTCCAAAAGATAATTCGCCGCCGCTTTCGTGCCTTGTTTGGCGGGATTTACGGCATTCAAATCGCCGTTGACGATGTAATCATTGATGCCGTCTTTGACGAATTCAGACTCGTTTTCCGCGCCGAAAAGCTTTTGTTTGTTGGTGTTATTTTCGCAAAAAAGCAATTCGTCCGCGTTTTCACAGATCAGTTGATAATTATCGTTTTCGATTGTCCCGGGTTTGAGATTTGAACTGTGAAATTTGAATTCCGGTTTCACGCCCGTCCAGCTCCAAACGTTTCGCGCCCAAACGGTCGGCAAAACGTTGATGCGGGCAGTTTCCGCGCCGCGATTGGCGACCGTGATCTTGATCAAAATATCTTCCGCATCGGCTTTTGCGTATTCAACAAAAACGTCGAAATATTTGTCTTCATCAAAAATTCCCGTGTCGAGCAATTCAAATTCGCCGTTCGATTTGCCCGCGTTGCGGTTTTCTTCGATCAGACGCGAATAGGGAAATTCGGCTTGCGGATATTTGTAAAGATACTTCAGATAGGAATGCGTCGGCGTTGAGTCAACGTAAAAATAATATTCTTTGACATCTTCGCCGTGATTTCCTTCGCTGCCCGTCAGCCCGAAAATTCGTTCCTTTAAGATCGGATCTTTGCCGTTCCAGAGCGCGAGCGCAAAACAGATCTGCTGATCCGCGTCGCAAATTCCGGCAATGCCGTCCTCGTTCCAGCGATAGGCGCGACTGCGCGCATGATCGTGCGGGAAAAAATCCCACGCCGCGCCCGTTGCCGAATAATCTTCGCGGACGGTTCCCCAGGCGCGTTCGGACAAATATGGTCCCCAATGTTTCCAGTTTTTTTGCTCTTTCAGACGTTTTTCTTCTGCGTTCATCACGGCTCATGTATTCCGCAGAAGCGCAAGATTATTCCAGAGCGGTTTTCGGTTTATTTTGAAATTGAAGAAAAATTTGGAGAAAAAGCAGGATAACACCGCTCACCAGCAAAATAATCATTCCCGAATGCAAGCTGTTAAAATGATTAGACGTAAAGCCGATCAGCCAGGTCGTAAAAGTTGCGCCCAAAGTTCCGCAGATAAAAAACGGCATGGCGCGGCGTGAAGCCGATGCGCCGAAGGTTTTGGTAAAACGCGACATATTGGTCGGAAAAACCGCCGCTAATCCGAGTCCGAGAAT
>CADEFG010000366.1:2968-5569 GCA_902826505.1 uncultured Acidobacteriota bacterium | reverse complement strand
AAATATTGCCCAGCGGATCGATTACGACGAATTCGGTGTCGTTTTGCAAGACACGAACCCGAATTTTCAGCCGTTCGGTTTCGCGGGCGGACTTTACGACGCACAAACCAAACTCGTCCGATTCGGCGCGCGCGATTACGATGCCGAAACCGGACGCTGGACGGCAAAAGACCCGATTTTGTCGCATAGTAATCAGACTAACTTTTATGTATATGTTTTTTCCGACCCAATCAATTTAAGAGATTCAAATGGTTTACAAGCGGTTCAGGGTTCCGGTGGTTTCGGCGGAAGCAACATGGGTTCGACCGGTTTCGGCGGAAGTAACATGGGCTCAAGCGGTTTCAGCGGTAGCAATATGGGTTCGAGCGGGTTTGGCGGTAGCAATATGGGTTCGAGCGGGTTTGGAGGAAACATGCAAATGCCAACCGGTAGCGGGGAAGGAAATTTCACTAGAAATCAGCAAACACCGCGATGCCCGATTCCCGATAATGGTCCCCCAAACGATCCTCCGAATAATGAGCCGCCAACTTATGTCTATCCGCCCTATGAATCACCTTTCGGGGGAACATACAATCCTCCCTATAGTGGTTCAAATATTATCGTGGTACCGATGTCTGGTCCTTTCTGATAAGAGGATTTCAACGACGTCGCTTTTTACGGATGAATACGGCGTTATGAATAAATGTTAACTTTTCCCGCTTTTATTTAACCGTGAATAACGCCGCTTATTTATAAAAATTTGCGGCGTTATTTTTTACAGATCATTTATTTCACGACAATATTCACCAATCTTTTCGGCACGACGATGATCTTGACGATCTGTTTGCCGCCCGTATTTTCGATGACTTTCGCGTCCGCCAGCGCCAGCTTTTCCAGATCTTCGTTCGACGCATCGGGCGAAGCCAGCACACGCGAACGCAGTTTGCCGTTGATCTGCACGGGAATCTCGATCTCGTCGGCTTTGGCTAAATTTTCATCAAATTGAGGAAAACCAAAACCACTCGCTAAAATGCCGTCGTCGTTTCCAATAATTTGAGAGAACAGTTCTTCTGCTGTGTGAGGCGCAAATGGTGTCAACATCAGAACTAAACTTCCTAACGCTTCACGAACAGCAAATCGTTCCTCGTCATTTGCATCTGAAGGCTCAATCTTAATGTCATAAAGAGCATTCGACAATTCCATTAAAGCGGCGACCGGAGTATTGAACTGTAATGATTCAAAGTTTTCAGTGATTCGTTTAATAGTTTGATGAGTTTTTTGACGGAGTTTTCGAACCTCAGGACTTTTTCCTTTTGTAGCACCTGGAATTCTGTCGTTTATACCTTTAACATTAAATCCTAACCCCGGCATGTTATATCCAAACTCCTGTCCGTCAATTCTTTTGCCTTCAATTTCAAAAGCTTCATCCAAAGGTCTAAATCCACCTTCATTAATCCATTTGTAAGTGAATCGCCAAACTCGCTGCAAAAATCTCGTGGCGCCTTCGATGCCCGCTTCGTTCCAGACGAGTTCGTTTTCGACCGGCGCGGCAAACAAAACAAACAGCCGCGCCGCGTCCGCGCCGTAAATTTCGACCATTTCGTCGGGGTCGACGACGTTGCCCTTCGATTTCGACATCCGCTCGATGGCGCTTTGCAGCGTTTTGCCGTCCTCGGATTTCGCCGAAATAACTTTGCCTTTCGCGTCGCGCTCGATGGTCACGGACGAAGGCGGAAAATAGATGCGTTTGCCTTTGCCGTCGGGTTCGTCCGGGTTCGGAATCTCGTCAAAAAACGTCTCGCCGACGACCATTCCCTGCGTCAGCAATCTCTTGACCGGTTCGCTGAAATTCACGAGCTCCATATCACGCATCGTTTTTGTCCAAAACCTGGTGTAGATCAAATGCATGACGGCGTGATCGTCGCCGCCGATATATTGATCGACCGGCGTCCAATACGCCGCGATTCGCGGGTCAAACGGCATTTCCGTATTTTTATTGTCGAGATACCGGAAAAAATACCAGCTCGAATCGACGAACGTGTCCATCGTGTCGGTTTCGCGCTTTGCCGGTTCATCGCAATTCGGGCAAACCGTATTGACAAAATTTTCGTCCTTCGCAAGCGGCGAAGTTCCGGCAATATCATCGCTTAAAACGATTTGGTCGGGCAGTTCGATCGGCAGATTCTCGTATTTTTCGGGCACCACGCCGCACTTTTCGCAATAGACGATCGGGATCGGCGCGCCCCAGAAACGCTGGCGCGAAATTCCCCAATCGCGCAGGCGATACGTGGTCGCGCCTTCGCCGAAACCGTGTTTGACGGCGTATTCGGTCATTTCCTTTTTCGCCGCCTCGCTCGTTTTGCCGTTCCAGTAATCCGAATGAACCAAAATGCCGTAATCGGAAAACGCTTGTTCCAGGGCGAGCGCCTGCATCTGTTGATGTTCGTGGACGAGATGCGGCTCGCTGATAACCTGCCGAATCGGCAAACCGTATTTTTTGGCAAACTCGAAATCGCGCGCGTCGTGCGCCGGAACGCTCATTACTGCGCCCGTGCCGTATTCGATCATCACGTAATTTCCGACCCAAACCGGCAATTCTTCATGACTAAAAGGATTGATCGC
>CADEFG010000366.1:0-2958 GCA_902826505.1 uncultured Acidobacteriota bacterium | reverse complement strand
ATCTTTTCGATCGTCGCTTTCGTTTCGTCGGAAAAGCTCGCGAAATTCGCTTCAACGATCGGGTGTTCCGCCGCGACGACGATCGCGTTCGCGCCGTAGATCGTGTCGATCCGCGTCGTGAAAACGCGGATTTTTTCGTCCGTGTGCTGCACCTTAAAATCAACGAACGCGCCCGTCGAGCGACCGATCCAATCGCGCTGGCGTTTCAAAACTTTTTCCGCCCAGCCAGCTTCGATCTCCGCCATATCGTCGAGCAGCTGATCGGCGTAAACGGTCGTGCGCAAAAACCATTGTTCCAGATCGCGTTTCGTGACAGGATGCCCGCAGCGCCAGCACAAACCGCCCGACGCCTGTTCGTTCGAGAGAACCGCCTGATCGTTGTCGCACCAGTTGACCTGCGTTTTCTTTTTATACGCCAAACCCATCTCGTACATTTTGAGAAAAAACCACTGGTCGAATTTGTAATATTCGGGGCGATGCGCCGCCATTTCGCGCCGCCAATCGTAGCTCAAACCCAGATTCTGCAGCTGCGCGCGCATATGTTTGATGTTCTCTTCCGTCCAATCACGCGGGTTGACGCCGCGCTTGATCGCCGCGTCTTCCGCCGGCTGCCCGAACGAATCCCAACCGATCGGATGCAGAACATTAAACCCTTTCAGCCGTTTATACCACGCGAGCGCGTCGCCGACCGAATAATTCCGCACGTGTCCCATATGCAGATTGCCCGACGGATAGGGCAGCATCTCCAATTGATAAAACTTCGGTTTCGCGTCCGTTATTTCGGCTTCAAACGTTCCGTTTTCACGCCACTGCGTCTGCCATTTATCTTCTATCTTTTTTGCAAAATATTTCTCGTCCATAAAATTTTAGTCCAAAGTCCAAAGCCCAAAGTCCGAAGTCTTTCGGTTTGAACAAAAAAAGTAAGTTTAGCGAATAAATGCGAATCTATCCACTTTCTGAATTTTTAATTTTTAATTTTTAATTGCGTTGCGGCGCCGCGTCGTCAAAGTTTCTGGCGAGCGGCTATCTAAGGGCGAGATTGGTTCGGTGACAAATCATACTTCGGATTTTAGCCGAAATGTTCTATTCTGTCCAATAAAATTATGCGACGCGAAATTTCTTCAGCTGCTTACACCGCATTCACAAAATTGGGAACAGTTGTTTTTTTTGGAATTCTTGTGCCGTTAACGGTAATCTTTTTGTCTGATTCGATCGGCAAATTCTTGCTTCAAATTTTGATATTCCTGCCGCTTTCTTTTTTTATGATTCGGTGGGCATTGGCATTCAAACTGGTTTTAATTGGCGATGACGGCTTGTTAATTTCACAAGTTAATTTCGGCAAAAAGCAAGAGTTATTCGTGCCGTTTGCAAAAATCAAAGGCGCCAAACAAAGCTTTTTTCAACATTTTAATCCCGAATCGGTCACGATCGAATTTACCGAAACTACCGTTTTCGGCAAAAAAATAAAATTTATCCCCAAAGTTCGGTTTTACCCATTTTTCGATCATCAGATCGTTGAAGAACTGAATCTGTTAATCCGGCTGAATAAATAAGTTTTCGTCGATTTTTCTGTCCAATAAAATTATGCGCCGTGAAATTTCTTCTTCAATTACCAGCCTTTATATGGTCTTTGTGATTCTAATTTTTGTCATTATAATCTCGGTAAGTTTATACCGAACGCTGTTTGCTCCCGATTCTCTAAACATTTTTCTCAGCTCTTTAACAATGCTTTTGGGATTTTTTATCGGGCGTTGGACATTGAGATGGAAGCGGTTAGAAGTTGCCGAAAAAGGAATTTATATTTCTTCGGACAATTTTTTTGACGATCGAGAAATTTTCGTTTCGTTTGAAGAAATCGATATTGTTCATCAAAGCTTTTGGGCAAAAAAGAATCCGGAGATTGTCAGCATCAGATTTTTGGTCACAACATCTTTCGGAAATAAAATTTGGTTTATTCCCAAAGCGCGTTTTTCCGGTTTTTCAAAACATCCGATTGTCGAAGAATTAAACCGGATCATCGCCAAAAGAAAAGGTTTTATAACTTAATTTTGCCCTCGAATAAATCTTGTGATATTCTGATAAAACCTTAAATGGTGAGGAGTTTTACAAATTTTAAGTTTAATAATGAACAAAAAATTTACGCCGACGGTCAAAACTTGAAACTGTGAGTTGCGCTTGACCGTCCGCCCGAATCAATAGGAGGAAACGGAGATGGTCAACCGAAAAACAAAAAATGTCGCCCGCGAAATAGATAAATTAAACGAACACGAAACTTCCGCAGTTTTAGATAACATTTCCGAAATTGTTTCCACCCGCAGCCTAAAGCCAATCGAAAATTTACCGAACGATGATCTCATCAAATCCTTGTCCGATGCCTACGAAAACAAACGGGCGCGGCAAGTCTTTGAATGGGAACGGGTTCGTCGTCAAAACGTCCAACGCGCCGCGTGATTTCGATTTTAGATTTTAGATTTCGGATTTTGGATTTTCGAGCCGTTTTGCGCTCGACGCTTTTTCTTTGCGTTCTTTGCGTCTTTGCGGGAAATGGTTTTTCACAAACACTCGAAAATCTCGCCGAGCAAATCCGCGCGGGCAATTCCGAGCAAAAACGCAGTGCGCTTTTTGAAATTCGCAACCGGCAAACCGAAGAAGCGTCGCGCATCGCGCTTCCGGCGCTCAAAGATTCCGACGACACCGTCCGCGCGACCGCCGCGTTTTCCGTCATTTATCTGCCGAAAACCGATGCCTTCAACGCGCTCGCGCCGAACTTGCAGGATAAATCCGAAGCCGTCCGCCGCGAAACGGCTTACGCGCTCGGAAAAATTCAAAATCCTTCGGCGATCAACGCGCTGATCGAAACCTTTCAAAATAAAAAAGACAAATCAATCGAGGTCAAAAATGCCTGCGTGATCGCTTTGGGCGAGATCGGCGACGCTTCGGCGATCGATTTTCTGACAA
>CADEFG010000365.1 GCA_902826505.1 uncultured Acidobacteriota bacterium | reverse complement strand
TATTGCATTCGAGTAAAAATCAGTTTGAAATCCGACCAAAAAAAGATGAAAGTTGAAGATTCAGCCTTCATCTTTTTTAATTTGGAGTGTCAAAATTACAGTTTTATAAAGCCGAATTTGAAAATTTATCAAAAAAAGGTCGAAGATAAATAAAACTCCGAGCGCAAAAATCAATATGACGAATCGAATCGACGAGAAATTTAATCAATTGAAAGCCGAAAAACGCGGCGGTTTTATTCCGTTTATCGTCGCGGGCGATCCCAATCTGCGCGTGACCAAAGATTTAATCCTGGAACTTGCCCGAAATGGAGCGAGCCTGATCGAATTGGGCGTGCCGTTCAGCGATCCGGTGGCGGACGGCGTGACGATTCAGGCAGCTTCGGAACGCGCGTTAAAAAATTCGGTTTCGGTTAAAGCAATTTTGGAAATCGTGGCGGATGTCAGGGCAGAAAATTGCCGGGTCCCGATTATTTTGTTCAGCTATTTTAATCCGATCTTGCAGTTCGGGTTACATGATTTTGCTGAAAGCGCGGTTCGATCCGGGGTTGACGGGATTTTAGTGACCGATCTCGTGCCCGAAGAAGCGGATGAATTTCGCGCCCTTTTGAACGACCAAGGTTTAGCTTTAATTATGCTCGCCGCGCCGACTTCGAGCGATCAAAGACTGCGAAAAATCTGCCAAAAAGCGAGCGGCTTTGTTTATGCCGTATCGCGGGCGGGCGTGACCGGCGCGCGGACGGCTTTGAGCGGCGATGCGGAAAGTCTGGTCGGGCGTTTGCGAAACTTTACCGATTTGCCGGTTGCCGTCGGTTTCGGGATTTCAAACGCTGCGCAAGTTCTGGAAACCTGGAAATATGCGGACGCGGCGGTGGTCGGTTCGGCAATCGTCGCCGAAATCGCCCGGCTGACGCTGATCATGGACGAAAACAGCGAGGAATTTACGGAAAAGATCGGAGCGTTTGCCGCCCATCTTTTGCCGCAGTAGATTGTGCCGCAAACTGTATTTTTCTAACTCTCGTTCGTGTCAAAAATAAGCGATTTATATTTATTGTAAAGAAACGAAACGATCAGCATCAGGATTCCGAGCGAAACGAAAACGATTGTTTTGGAAATCGTGTCGAGATCGGCAATGTCGTAAAAGAAAAGTTTTGCGAGCGTCAGCGCAAAAAGCACGATCGCCCCGATCCGCAGATGTTTTTTATGAAAGTAAATTCCCAGCCCGATCAAACCGAGCGCGTAAATTCCCCACAGAATGCTCAAACCGAGTTTATAAGAATCACGATAACCGAAAATGTTCATCAAGTTGAGTAATTCACTGCTCGAAATAACCAGAAGGGAAATGTAAAAAACAAAATCGAAAACCAATTCGATCGCGTCTTTTGAAATCGTTTCGAGAAAAAACTTTTGTTTGATCGAGCGGAAACAGGCAAAAAGCAGGACGCCGCAAAAAATATAGGAAATATAACGGATAATGATGTGAAACGAGCCGCGTGTGAAAAATGGCGGATTGTTGATGAGCAGATAACTTTCGCGCAATTCCGAAAGAAAATACAGTCCGACGGTCAGGAAAATGAACAATACAAAGAAATTTAAGAACAGATTTGTATAAGCCAGAACGAAATTCTTCAACCATTTGATATTGATGAAGGATAAAATTGAAAGAAAGAGCATCGTGTAATTGATCTGCCAGACGATATTAAAAAAATCGAGGTCGCCGTCGAATTGCGTAAACTTATCGTTGTCAATTGACACAGACGTCGGATAAGCGGTTTCGAGTTTGAGGTAATGAAAATAGTTGGTGATCTCAATGCGAAAACAATTGTAAAGAACGCCGATGCCGACTGCCGCCGCCAGATAACCGAACGGTTTTCTGAAATTTTCGCCGAACGCGGTTTCGTAACGCTCGTCTTGATTGGTGTAAAAAATAAATCCAAAAACGAGCGCGAACAAAAACGAGGTCAGAAAATTTCCGTTCAGGAGCGGAAACGGATTCGACGCGGTTTGATCAAAACCGCGTGATTGGGCAACCGCTGTCCAATCCATCACAAGACTGACCGAAGCCAGCAGCATCAACGGGAAAGAAAAATATTCAAAAAGCGAGATTTGTTTTCTGCGTCCGATCCAAAACAAGATCGCGGCTTCGGCAGTCCAAATAAGCGTCACGCGGTTTCCGTCGAGCTGAACCGGAATGGCGACCGTCGCATAGGTGATGATCAGCGCCGTCAGCAGATAAACCAGATCGGTCGGGAAAAGTTTGAGCCGGCTGATCGCCCAGGCAAAGATAAAATGGATCGCGGCATTGCCGACCGTAAAAAGCCCGTGATAATTTTCAAAACCCGCGCGGCTGTCGAGCATCGAATAGCCCAATCCGTAAAAGATAAACGAATTAGTCAGAATCAGCGTGACATTTTCGAGCGCGATATTTTCGTCCGAAATGACTTTATACCCGATGAATGTCAGGTAAAAAATCAGAAAAAAGACGGTCAGGAATACAAACGCCAGTTCAAAATGAGCGGTCGGTTTGTAAGATGTCAGATACCAACCGTAAAAGATCACCCAGGTAAAGATAAATGACGTATAAAATAGCGGTTTCCAGTATTTCTTGAGTGAAATGGCGAGAATGCCGCCGTTGATGATCGCCATATAAGCGAATAAAAAGGAATAATTTCCCGAATTGTCGCTGAGCAGAAACGGCACGGCATAGGCGCCGACAAGTCCGAGGTGAGCGATGATCTGGCGGCTGTAATTTAAGGCGGCAAAAACGGTCGAAACGGTCAGAAACAACATGATTGCAAAAGCCGCCGTTTGCGGGAAAAGTCCGTAAAGGCTGTAGGCGAAATATGTGATGAAATACATGATCGCCATCGCGCCGCTCAGCAAAACTGCGCTGAAATTTAGATATTTTGCCTTTAATCTGACGGCAAAACCCAAAAGACCAAAACCGAAAATATAACCTAAAATGATTCGCGTCAGCGGGCTGATCAGGTTTTTGTCGATCGCGTATTTGGCACCGATCGCGACGCCGATCACCAAAATCACGATTCCGATCTTACTGATCAGATTTTCGCCGATAAATTTTTCGATCTCTGATTTTTCAGCCGGCTGAGCAGGTTTTGCCGCTGGTTCAAAAGGCGTTTTGGTGCCGGTTGAATATCCGAAATCCGCTGTTTTCAAAGGCGGTTTAAACGGCTGATTTAAGGGCGGTTGACTAGTTTTCGGCGGCGGTACATATTCTCTGACGGGCGGTTTTCGTGGCGGTTCGGGTGCCGTTGGCGGTTGCCGGACGCCGCGCAGAACATCTATTTCATGGCGAATTTGACTTATTTCCTGCTGAAAACTGATTTGAGTCCTGACAAGGTTATCCAGCCTCGTTTGTAATCGGTCAATTCGATCGTCAATTTCTGCCATATTATTGTCGGGAGAAGATTAAAATTTGACTTTTGAGTTGGTCTTTAGATAAAACAAGTTTGATATTAGCCCAAAAAACTATTTATTGAAAGAATTTTATTCCGCACTTTGTTCCTGCCATATTACCCCGAGCGATTTCATTTTGTAGGGTTAATGAGAAAAAAGGTGAGTAAAAAGACAACCGGAAATAGCGTCTTTTAACTCACCTTTTGAGAATAAAACTAAAATGCCAAGAAACTTTATTGGTTAACGGAATTTTAGTTTTTTTTTCTTTGACCGTTCGGATTAGTTCCTGCCCTGCGCCGGAATATCGGTCGACAAACCGAATTCAAAAATATTGGTCGTATTATTGCTGCTGTTGGAAATATACCAACTTCTTGAACTTGGACGGAAAACACCGATATCGGTTTTGCGATCGCCGTCGTAATCTGCCGGAATCGGAATATCGCCGACTATGCCCCATTGCAAACAGTTATGTCCGCCGTCTGAACTCCGCAAAATATACCAACCGCCGTTGGAAGGTCGAAACACGCCAACATCGGTTTTACCGTCGCCGTCGTAATCTTCCTGAACCGGAATATCGCCGCTCAAGCCGTAACGGACAAACATCGATTGTTTGTCGGAGCTTCGCAAAACATACCAAACGCCGTCGCCCGGTCGCCAGACGGCAATGTCGCCGAAACCGTCGCCGTCATAATCGCCCGGCACGGGTTTGTCGCCGCTCATTCCCCATTGCTGGATGGTCGCCGAATTATCACTGCTGTTGCGGATATAAAAGGTTCCGTTTTCGGGACGGAAAACAGCCATGTCCGATTTGCTGTCACCATCAAAATCGAAGAGAATCGGAATATCGCCAAATTTTCCCCAGGGAACCGAGATAAATTGCTGACCGGGATTACTGTAATTTTTTCCGATATACCAGACACCGGAACTTGGGCGAAACATCGCTAATTCGGTGCTGAAATTTCCGATAAAATCCGACGAGACGACAATATCGCCGTTCAGCCCGAAAACCGATGAAATATTCGTCGAACTGGTAAACCAACGTTGTTCACTGCCGCGGAAAACAGCGGCTTCCGAACGAAATAACGGCTGAAACGTCGAAAATTGATAAGGAACCGCGTGAAGGCGCGGATCGCTGAGCGGAATGCCGGTGCTGCGGGTTAATAGCAAATCGCTGTTGTTATTAAGTTTCGTCGAAACCGTGATAATTTTTCCGTCCGGTTGGAAAACAATATTTCCGGCAGTTGTAAGATTCGGGTCATTGAGCAAATTTGAAACTTGCGTGACAAGAAATTTTCCCTCGACCGAACCGTTTTCAGAAAGCCGCACGAGGGCGAGCCGTTTTCCGAAAATAATTGTTTTGTTCGATTCGAGAAACGTTTGACCGGCAACGACAATTTTCCCGTCAGCTTGTTCGCTGAGCGCAAAAATGTCGTCCGGCATCGAGCTTGTGACATCGACTTTGGCTCTGCCGCCCGCGCCGAAGGTCGGGTCTAAAGCGCCGGTCGGAGTGAACCGGCTGATAACCATATTGGAATGCGTTCGTAAAAGCGAATCGGTAATGCTCTCGGTTTCGGCGACCAGAAACTTATCATTACTCAGAACGGAAAAGTCTCGGTAGCGCTGGGTGTTAAAAACGGTCGTGGCAAATTGAGTATCGATTGACCCGTCGGTATTAAAACGATTGAAAACTCCGTCATTGGCAACGAGGATTTTACCGTCGGACTGGACGGCAATTTTACGAACTCCCGAATTTGGAAGCGAATGAACGACGTAGCCTTTCTTGTCGCCGAAATCTTCATCGACGTGTCCATTTGCCTCGTAACGAATCAGAAAAACTCTTTTATTTTGATTGACCCCGTCAATCGTGGTTCCGACGCCAACGAGCTTCCCGTCTGCCTGTTGAAAAACTCCGTTGAGCAGGTCGGAGCCGTTAAGATCGATATTCGGACGATGAATTCCGCCCTCGGCAAAACTCTGGTCAAAAGTGCCGTCCTCGTTAAAACGCATGATCAAACCGTCGTTATTATCGTTTCCGGCTAAAACGAACTTGCCGTCGGTTTGTCTGATCGCGCTGAAAATTTTCCGCTGTGAATTCGGGGTTAGAATACACGGAATCGGAAGCGGCACGATGCCATTTGTACCGTAAGTCGAGTCGA
>CADEFG010000364.1:2453-5570 GCA_902826505.1 uncultured Acidobacteriota bacterium | reverse complement strand
GGATGTTCGAGCATCGCCACGGCTTGCGCTTCTTTGACCAATTGACGTTTTGCCGCGTTGTCGTTTTCGAGCGATTCGGACAAAAATTTGAGCGCGACGCGGCGATTGAGACGCGTGTCAACGGCTTGATAAACCTCGCCCATTCCGCCGGCACCGATTTTTTTCTCCAGTTTGTAAAAACCGATCACCGAACCGGCGAGATTTTTTTTCGATTTTTGGTGGATCGCGCCGAGTCCGATCTCAAAAACCGGTTCTTCGAGAAATCCGGATTCCGTTTCAAAACTGTTTAGTAAAGTTTCCACCTCGGAACGCAGCTCGCCGTCGCCGCCGCATTCTTTTTGCAGAAAAAATGTTCTTTCTGCGACCGATAAATCAAGCGCCGTATGAAAAATTCGTTCGACTTTGTCCCACGTTTCATTTTTCATTTCTGATTTCGCGCGCGAGCCAGGCTTTTGCCATATTCCAA
The DNA here is from genome assembly GCA_902826505.1 of uncultured Acidobacteriota bacterium. Classification (GTDB taxonomy): domain Bacteria; phylum Acidobacteriota; class Blastocatellia; order Pyrinomonadales; family Pyrinomonadaceae; genus JAFDVJ01. The sequence goes on along the minus strand of CADEFG010000364.1, from coordinate 5,104 downwards.
TCGCGGATCACGGTAATTTCGGAAACCTTTAAAACCTCGGCGGTTTCCGCGACACTCAAGCCGCCGAAATACCGCAGCTCGACGACCTTTGCCTTCCGCTCATCGATTTTGTCCAGATTGCAGAGCGCTTCTTCGAGCGCAAGGATTTCTTCGGATTTTTCATCCGTTACGATCAACGCATCCTCAAAGCTCACCTGAACGGCGCCGCCGCCGCGTTTTTTTCGTTTATGATCGCGGATATAGTTCAGCAAAAAGCGGCGCATCATATTGGCGGAGATCGCGAAGAAATGGGCGCGATTCTGCCATTGAACTTTGTTTTGGTCGACCAGCCGAATATAGGTTTCGTTGATCAGGGCAGTGGTTTGCATCGTATTTCCGCCGGGCTGAATCCGCCTCATATAGATATGGGCAAGCCGGTGAAGTTCTTTTTCGACAAGCGGAAAGAGTTTTTCGAGAGCATCCCGGTTGCCCTTGCTCCAGTCAATTAAAAGTTCGGTTATTCCTGCGGAAGAATGCATAAAACGTCAATACCGCCTTTAATTTAAAACTCATCAACCCGCATTGCCGTCCGATAAAAAATAAAAACGATGTTAGTTTTTTTATCGAAACGGTGCGTTTATATGTGAACCGTTGAAAACATATCAAAAAGAACAATGGAAATTTGGATAAACAATGTATTTATAGCTTGAAAACCGGAAAAAATGCAAGAGTTTTTTGCGATTTTCAATTTAAGGCGACCGATGAAATCAATTATTTCTGCAAACCGAAATTTATTCCACAAGGATTTTGCAATGACCGAAAAAAACATCTCAAACGATTCGAAAGAAAAAAGTATCGTCGAAATCCTCAAAGATTCGATCATGGTCATCCTGACATTGATCTTCGTGCTGCTTTACGCGGCGGCATTTACCGGAAAGCTCGATCCGCTCAAGGACAACACGATGCTGATTCGCCTCGAACCTTTTATCTTTGTGCTGATCGGCTATTATTTCGGACGGTTTCCCGCCCGGCAGAGCGAAATCTCTCTGAGGGGCGAAATTACGCGGCAGACCCAAAAAGCCGACGCCGCACAGTATGCCAAAGAAAAAGCGCAGCAGGAACGCGAATCGCTCGAAGAAAGAATCAAAAACGCGCGGACGGCGCTCCGGGCGACGACCGCCGACGCGACAAACACGAACGGGCAGATCGCCTCGGAAGGGGTTAAAACGGCGGTCAAAATTTTAGATTCATAGACTTTTATTTGAGCGGTTAAAATCCTGACGGGTTGATCGAAAGCGAAAAAAATCGATAAACCTTGCTATTCGAACGACCGACTAAAAAAAAGATAACGGCTTTTTTCGGATTTTCAACAGTTTGCGCCGCCTGAACCGCCCGGCAAAAAAAATTGACGCAATGTTATTGCACAGTATTTTGTAAATAAAAGCCTGAATTTCAAGGACTTAGAAAAAACTGCAAAAAAATAAAAAAACTTTGTCAGTTTTTGCAAAAAAAAAACATTAATCCATGTAACCACCAAGGGCGGCAAGCGGGAAAAATTCTATTTCAACTTTTTCGAGGCGAAAAAGGTAGGTTTTCGCCCGTAGCTGTCCCGGTCAAAAAAGAACCGTTTCTTTGCCAAAAAATTTCCCTAATCCCGAATGCCTTTCCCGCACTCCCGATTAGCAAAAACTTTATAAAGCGTCGAAATGCGTTGACCCGAATATTAAGAAAATTAGGTTTTAACTGATAGTCAGTATTAATAATTCTTATAAATCTTGACAAATAAAATAGGCAAAAAACCATTTAGGCTCGGTGTTTATCCCCAAGCTCTCTCAGTTTATTTGCTGACAATTAAAATAGGAGAAATTCAGATGCAAACAAAAATAAAGAGTTTAAATTGTCTTATTTATTTTTTGGCTTTGGCATTATGCATTGGCTTATATTTACCGATAAAAGCGCAGAAAATACCAATTGCTTTACAAAAAGAAAGTGGTTTTTCACCAGTCAATGCAGTCGATTACAAAAAACTTGCGGATGATTATTTGAAAGATCGAAGTATGGAAAAAAGAAACAGGTTAATTTTTTTGGCAGTCGGTCAAATCGATATTAATTTTGGGAATTTTCAAAAGAAAAAGCGAAAAAGAAATGAATTATTTCAAACCTTAGTAGATATTTTGGAAATTGCCGCTTCGACCGCCATCAGCATTACAAAAGGAGAACGAGCGAAAACATTGATTGCTGAGGGATTGGGTTTTGTTCAGGGAAGCCGCAACTCGATAAATAAAAACTTGCGATTGTTGGAATTACAAATCTTATTTAACAAAATGGTCGCTAAACGAGCAATAATTTTAAAAGGCATTGCTAACAAAACGGCATTAACCGACGAAATATATCCTTTTGAAGTGGCGTTAGTAGACATTATTGCCTATTACCAAGCTGGAACGATTGACGGAGCTTTGACAAATTTAGCAAATGACACCGGATCCGAAGCTAGTGATGCAACTCGAGATTTGCCTGATTTACAAATTGCTACTGCTGCTCAGTTAGAAGTGAGTATTGCTTTCGACAATTTGGTGGCGGAGTTAGTCAAAAAGGCTCGAGCCGGAGATTCCTCATCAATTAGTAAAATTAAAGCTGTAGGGCGCAACCGTATCGGTGCCGATGACTGTAGT
>CADEFG010000364.1:0-2409 GCA_902826505.1 uncultured Acidobacteriota bacterium | reverse complement strand
AGAACTTAACCACTGAAGATGCCATTACCAAAATGGGTAGATTGCGTGGCACATTGAAGGTTAGGGATACAGTCAAGTTTGATAAATTCCGGGGGTATTTTAAGTAAAAAGGGAGGATATTATGGATACATTGTCAGGAAACATTGCAGGCAGCGCAACGCTTGAACAACAAGAAACCACGCTTAACGATACTGAAAGAGGTGGCGGTCTTAACTTGGTTTCATTTGAAATATCCGAGCAAACTGGTTTGCCTGAACATAAAAATACGGCAACATTTGATTTTAGAGATTCCGGACACGACGAGATACCAATGTTGAAATTGGTTGAGGTTCCGGACAATAAAACCAAAAGTGAGGTAAAGAAAGGTTTTCCAGATAAACAAGAACTTTTCACAACGGATGTTTGGGTCACTGATGTAATCAAGAAAGTGCTTGTTCTAAGATGAAATTAATCCAAATCGCGTTAAATCCCAGGAATTAACGCGATTTGAGTCCGTGTCAAATGATTGTCCGACACCGTTTAAGACTTTGTTGGAATAGTTATAAAGTGCTTCTGATTGTTCACGAAAATTATTAAATAATTTGAACCGACGATGAAAGCCGAAGGTTTAAGTGTTTTACCCTTAGCGGACACCAAAACTAAGTTAGGCGGTTATTTTCGATAATGATGCAAAAATGCCCGGGATGCTGCAAAAACTTGAGTTATCGATCAACCAGAAATGAAGGAATAAATAATCTATCGCCGATATATCCTCAACAAAACGGTGAATTTCGGAGGGAATGAGAAATGAAAAACTTATCGTTAATTTACGTCGGGGTATTTTCGATTTGGCTTTCCGGGTGCGGTTCCGAAATGGCGAACAGTTCCACGAATGCGCCGCCGCGAACGCCGGTGACGACCAATGCGAAACCCGCAAATAATGTTGCCGACAGTAAAACGCCTAATTTTAAACCCGCGAACAGCACTGCAAATTTACCGACCAAAGGCGTTAACACAAATTCAACCGGAAACAGCGAGAAATCTACTCCGAAACCTGCCGCGACCGCGACACCGGCTGCCGAGAAAAAAGACGATGGCTTATTTTCATTTCCGCCGCCGAAAGTGACCGATGTTTCGGAGGTAAAACCGTCCGATCTCGGTGCGGGTGAAAATACAACGCTTTTGCAGGTTTCGGAGAAACTCACTGACGGTTTGGAGAAAGCCGGTTATAAACAGAACAAATATTCCTTTTTCTGGAACGACCGCGACGAATTTGCGATTGTCACAGCAATGGAACGAGTCAATGCCGACGGCTCGAATTTTAAGGAAGATCGGTGGGTTGAGGATAAAAATCTGCCCAGCGCCAACGGCTTTAAGGAATATTTCCGTTACTTGATCGAGGGCAAAAAAGTATTTTACAGGGTTTTTGCCTTTGTCGTAACGGCACGCCGGAGCCGCCAAAGTTTTAAGAACATCGGGAGTCCGCCTGAATTTGTGACCGCCTTAAATTGGAAGAACAAAGGCGAGCCAAATTTAGGCGACGGCGAAACGACGACCATTGAAAGCGCTGTTTTCACACCGAAACATAAATGCTTTGTGTTGCTTTACCTGTTTGTCAATCATACCAGTCTCGATTTGCCGAAATCGGTTGATTCGCTCAATGATAACGAAAAGCGGTTGCAGGAAGAACTGGTCAAAGAAGCGGATATGCATATCAACAACACGAATCTGCATTTTGGAGGATAAAGAAAATGACGCTCGATTTATATAGAAAAAGATTACTTGTCATTTGGTGTATCGGCTTTGTCGTTCCGTTTCTTTTGCTTTTATTTCAATTCGGCGGCGGCAAATACGGTTCGGAAAAATCGCTCGAAGCCCTCGGCTGGCTGACTTCGCTGACCCTTTCAACCGTCCTGTTGATGGTCGGCGTGATGGTTTCAAACCCGGTCACGCCCGATGAAGAAGACGATCAAAACCCGGAAACCGAATTGACCGAAGAAGAACGTGCCGGACGGCGGGCAAAACTGGCAAAAGCCGATCATGAAAAATTTGTTTTTCAATTTGCCGCCGGGGTCTCGCTTATTTATCTGCTGATCATCAATATGGTTTTTTTTCTGGAACCTCTGGTTAGTGATAAACCGCAGGAATTAATGCGTGGTTACAAAATATTTCTGGCGGTATTCGATTCGCTGATCTCACTTTTGATCGGATATTTTTTCGGGAAGAAATGAATTTGAATATTAACTTAGGCAGCCTGCTTTTTTCGATGATTTCGGCTTGATTTTTAGTTTTGGTTTTAAAGGTTAATAAAAAAGGAGAATTTTTATGAGCAGCAGATTATTTGAAGACGATGTGTTTTTTTTACAGCGATTGTTGGCTTCGGCGGGTTTTTACAAAGTCAAAATCGACGGCGATTGGGGTCCGAAAACG
>CADEFG010000363.1 GCA_902826505.1 uncultured Acidobacteriota bacterium | reverse complement strand
CAAATTAGCGGAAGTCTTTCGGTAAGAATGTGGCACGTTTTACATTTTAAAATTAGAAGTTTGTAAAACGTGCCACATTTGATTTAGATTAGTAATAAATAGTTGGTTATGGTATTTTCATTAATATACTTCATAAAAAAAGAGGGTAAATGGGAAAAATAATAGCAATAGCCAACCAAAAAGGTGGCGTTGGGAAAACAACAACGGCTGTAAATCTTGCTGCGGGACTAGCGGTCGAGGAAAAAAAAGTACTTTTGGTTGATGCTGATCCACAAGGAAATGCGACATCAGGCTCAGGTATTCCTAGAACATTGTCAAGAAAAACGCTGTATAATGTTCTGCTATTAAATGAACCGATTGAAAACGTGGTTTTAACAACCGAATTACCATTATTGAGTGTGGTGCCGGCGGATAAAAATTTAGCAGGCGCAGAGGTTGAGTTAGTAAATTCGGAAGGTAGGGAATTTATTTTAAAAGCACTTTTAACTAAAATAAAGGAGAATTACGATTACATAATTATTGATTGTCCGCCATCGCTTGGGTTATTAACATTAAATGGATTAACAGCGGCAGATTCTTTACTTGTGCCAATTCAATGTGAATATTTTGCGCTGGAAGGCGTAACGGAATTATTTGATACTTTGGCACGGCTGAGAAGAGGGTTGAATCCGGATTTGGCAATAGAGGGTTTGCTATTGACAATGTATGACGAAAGAACGAACCTTTCTGGAGCAGTAGCGAAAGACCTCAGAGATTTTTACGGATCACAAGTATTGAGAACGGTAATTCCAAGAAATGTTAGATTAGCTGAAGCTCCAAGTTATGGAAAGCCGATAATACTTTATGATATTAGATCACGAGGTGCGGAAAGTTATATTCAATTAGCAAAGGAGATTTTAAGTCATGGCTAGACAGGTATTGGGACGAGGGTTAAACGCACTGTTAGGGGAAGAAACAGCCAAAAACTCAAGCGAGGAGTTATTGGATTTAGATTTGGATTTAATTGAGCCAAATTCTGAACAACCCCGAACAAGATTTACAGAGGAAAATCTTGAGGAATTAGGGCAATCAATTCGCGCTAATGGAATTGTACAACCAATTGTAGTAAGGAGAAAAGGTTTACGTTTTGAAATAGTAGCCGGAGAAAGAAGATGGCGGGCAGCACAACGCATAGGATTAAAGAAAATTGCGGCTGTTGTTAAAAATGTAACAGACGAAAAACTTCTGGAATTAGCACTTGTTGAAAATATTCAAAGACAAGAACTAAATCCGATTGAGGAAGCCAAAGCTTATAAAAACCTTATTAATACAATTGGATTGACACAGGAAATGGTGGCTGAACGGGTTGGAAAAAGCCGTACGTTAATAACAACTTCTTTACGATTGTTAAAATTGCCGGATGAAATACAAAAATTGATCGAGGAAGAAAAAATTTCAGCGGGTCACGGCAGAGCCTTATTGATGATTGATGATACTGAAACCCAAAGACGTGTTGCAAAAACAGTAATTGAAATGTCGCTTTCTGTCCGTGAAACAGAAAAATCCGTGAAGAGAATAAACAGTGGTGGGATGCAAGTTGTTGAAAAGAAAGGTGTTAAGCCGGTTGTTGATGCAAATGTCAAAGCAGCAGAAACAAAATTAAGAAGATATTTGGGAACAAATGTTCACATTCTACCGGATGGAAAAGGAACAGGCGGAAAAATTGAAATCGAATATTACGGTGAAATTGATTTAGACAGAATTTTTAATTCAATTTTGAAGAATTAGAATGGCTGATGTTAATTGTAAAAAACGTTCAAATCTAAAATCAATTTTGATTAAACTTAAGATAAAGACTTTGGACCTATTTTATGGAAAAAAAAAGATTAACGGAAATGGTTTCTTGCGCGGGTTGAGTGGCAAAACTCGCTCCAAGCGATCTTGCTCAAGTTTTGAGCAAACTTCCAAAACAAAACAATAAAAATGTAATCGTCGGTTTTGAAAATTCCGATGATGCGGGAGTTTTTCGCTTAAATAAAAAAACAGCATTGGTTCAAACAGTGGATTTTTTTACACCAATCGCAGATGACCCAGAAATTTACGGACAAATTGCCGCGATAAATTCGTTGAATGATGTTTATGCGATGGGTGGAACCCCGTTAACCGCGCTTTCAATCGTTTGTTATCCGCAGAAAGGAGATTGGGAGGTTTTAGGGCAAATTTTGAAAGGTGGTCAAAGGGCAATGAATGCTGAAAACGTTATTGTTTTAGGGGGACATTCGGTCGATGATCAAGAAATGAAATTCGGTTACTCTGTAACGGGAATTGTTGATCCTGAAAGGGTTATCAAAAATTCAGGAGCACGGTCGGGTGATCTTTTGGTATTGACCAAGCCGATCGGAACAGGAGTAATAAGTACGGGAATCAAATTTGAAAAGGCAAGTGAAAGGGCAATTAAAGAGTCATTAAAAACAATGACAACTTCGGCTCGAAAAGCATCTAAAGAAATGCAGAAAATTGGGGCGAATTCCTGTACCGATATCACGGGTTTTGGGCTTTTGGGACATGCCTTTGAAATGGCAAAGGCAAGTATGGTAACTATGAGGATTGACTCGGAAAAAGTGCCATTGTTACCGGAAGTTTTAGATTTGATTGAGCAAAAAATGTTGACGCGGGGTGATAAAAATAACCGTATTTATGTCGGTGAAACTGTTAGAATTGGAAAAGGAGTTTCGGGTGAAATGCAGAGTGCACTTTTTGATCCGCAAACAGCGGGCGGTTTATTGATAAGTTTGGAAGAAAAAAAGGCTGAAATTTTGGTCAAAAAATTAAAAACGGCGGTAATAATCGGAAGAGTCGAGAAGTTCAAAGAAAAACTGATCGAAGTAAATTAAAACGGTTGAAAAAAAAGTAAAAATTTAAAAATATTCGGGAAACGAAAATTTTACAAAGGCATAATTGAGCGCGTAATTTAAGAGGAAGAAATTTGTTTTTATTTATATTTGAATCCATCGGAATGACCGAGTTGTTTTTTATAGGCGTCGTTGCGCTGATTGTTTTCGGTCCGCGAAAATTACCACAAATGGCACGAACTATCGGAAAAGCAATGGCTGAATTCCGAAAAGCGACAAGTGATTTTAAGGAAACCTGGGAAAAAGAAGTTGATTTTGAAGAATTTAAGGATGAAGGGAAAATAAAACCAATTTTGGCAATTGATAATTCAATTTCGAAAGTTGATGAAAAACAACCCGATCAAATAGCCTTACCGGAGATAAGTGAAATAAATCAAGCGGATTTCGAAAAAAGAATTCAACCGAAAGAAGTAGAAAAATCTAAGAGAAATCAAGGAATCAAAGGGTTAACAGAAAAGCAAGACTGGTTGTAACGACCGCGCCTTCATTGTTTGAAAATGGATTTTAACAAAACGCAGCAGGAAGAACAGCTTGAAAAACAAATGTCCTTTTTAGAACATTTGGATGAATTGCGCCGCCGATTGGTAAGAGCGGTTTTGTTCGTCGGTTTGGCGTTTATGCTGTGTTGGAGTTTTGCGGATAAGATCTATAATTTTTTAGCAATCCCGGTTCAAAGAGAACTGGCATTGGCAGGACGAACGAGGATTGAAAGCGGTGAAACGTTTTCGACATTAAAAGAAGGTGATGCGGCGCAATTTGTCTTCAATGAGAAAACAAGTTTGGGTTCGGTAATCATCCCGATCGGGACAACAATTAAATCGAAAATTTCGAAATGTGCCGAGGACAGACTTTGTGTAATTACGGAAGAGGATTTAATTGTCGGGAATTCGATCGTTCCGAAAGGTACAAAAGTAAAAGATTTATTGGGCGAGTCGGCTTCGACAGCAAATGCGGAAGAGCAATTGATTGTCACCACGGCAGTTGAACCATTTACGCTTTACGTGACTGTTTCGCTTTATGCGGCAATCGCTTTGTCCGTCCCGTTTTTACTTTGGCAGATTTGGGGCTTTATTTCACCGGCATTGTACAAACACGAACGCCGCTATGTCACACCATTTATCGGGCTTTCGACGATCTCGTTTGTGGTCGGCGCGGCTTTTGCTTATTACATTTTATTTCCCCCAGCGGTCAGATATTTATTGGGTTTGGGGCAAGATTTTAACGTCATGCTCCGGGCGACGGATTATTTCGATTTTATAACGTTGATAATGTTGGCAATGGGTTTGATTTTTCAAATGCCTGCAATTACGTACGTTTTAGCAAGAATCGGGATTGTTTCTGCCGGGTTTTTGTTAAAGGCTTGGAAATTTGCGATCGTCATAATTTTGATCGTCGCGGCAATAATCTCACCGACGGGCGATATTCCGAATATGATGTTGTTTGCCTTACCAATGACGGTTTTATACATCGTTTCAATATTTATCGCCTGGCTATTTGGCAAAAAAAGACAAAAAGACCCGGAAATTTAAGTGAAAGCAACCATTTTTACTACTGACTGCATCTTGAATTATTAGAAAATACTGTCTAAAATCTTAACAGCAAAATAATCTGAAAATAAAAAAGCGGAAAAGCAAGGTTATTGCGGCAAACACAAGGAGTTTTATCGTTATGTCTAGGAAAAAATTTATTCGCAATCTGGTTTTGACATCATCTGTGATTTTAACAAGCGTTTCGGCGGGTTTTTCGCAAAAAACCGAAAGCACGCCGCCGAGTCAATCGATTGATGAAAAACCGATAAATGCCAAAGTCGAAGTCAAACAAGTTTATAAAGATTGGGTAAAAAAGGACGTGGCTTATTTGATCACGCCCGAGGAAAGAAAGGCTTTTAATCAGTTGAAAACTGACGAAGAACGCGAAAATTTTATCGAAAATTTCTGGCGCCGGCGCGATCCGAATCCCGATACTGAAGAAAATGAATATCGTGAGGAATATTATGAACGGATCGCGTATGCCAACGAACATTTTGCATCGGGAATTCCGGGTTGGATGACTGATCGGGGACGGATTTATGTCACCTGGGGCAAACCGGATTCCGTCGAATCGCATCCATCGGGCGGAGCATATGACCGTCCGAGTTATGAGGGTGGAGGTTCGACAACAACTTATCCTTTTGAAATTTGGTTTTACCGGCATCTAGACAATGTCGGCGACGGTATTGAGATCGAATTTGTTGACCCGACCGGAACGGGAGAATACCGGATCGCCCGCAATGCAAATGAAAAAGATGCGCTTTTGATGGTTCCCGGAGCAGGTTTAACGACGGCTGAGCAGCTTGGCATAAACGACAAAGGCGACCGGATCAGTGGAATAAATGGTGTCGGGAATTTTCAACGTGAGCAGGATATGCCTTTCAGGCGCCTGGAAATCATCACGAATTTACAGCGCCCGCCGCAAGTAAAATATACCGATTTGCTGGGCGTTGTGACGGGCGATTCGGGTGTGATTGACAATAACCCGCTTGATTTTCAGTTGAATGTCGCGTTTTTCCGCCAATCTGATGATCGCGTGATTACGGCATTTACGGTTCAGGCTGATAATAAAGAGCTTGTGTTTGAAAATGTCGGAAGTTTGCCGACGGCGAAAATGAATATTTTCGGGCGGATCATGGCGGTTTCCGGCA
>CADEFG010000362.1 GCA_902826505.1 uncultured Acidobacteriota bacterium | reverse complement strand
TTGTTTATAAAATTCATCGGGGGAAAAGAATAATGTACAAGATACTCTTAAATATGGCTTTGCACAAAAAGTCGGCGCGGGGCGTTCGCTAATCGAAAATCGAAAATCGGAAATCGAATTTAACTTTAAATCTTGAAGTGAACCGGGCATTTTGCTTAACGATTGACGATTCTCGATTCCCGATTCCCGCGCTTGGTGACGTTTTTTTGCAAAGCTGAAAATCGGGACAAACCGTATTTAAGAATTTCAGATTTCCGCAAATTTAACGGGCAAGCGTGAAATTTTTCGCGCTTTTATAAACATCAATAATTCAAAACCCTTTTCTTTTCAGTCTTTTCCTTTGGCATTGAGTTTGCCGCAATCTACGCGGGAAACGGGACGAAGTTTATTTAAAAGGAATTTTATTTTACCTGTCAAAGGAGCAAAAATTATGCAATCAATAAAAAAGATGAAAGAACAGACCTGGAGTTTTCTTTTCGAAGAATGTGTGAATCCCAATACGACCGCGGGCAAATATCTGCTCGGCGGAAAAGGCGCGGCGCTTGCCAATATGACGAACCTCGGTTTGCCCGTCCCGCCGGGATTTATCATCACGACGGATTGCTGCAAAGCCTATCACGACGCCGAAAAGATCTTTCCCGCCGATATGTGGCGCCAGGTGCGCGGGCAGCTTTCAGCGGTCGAAGCCAAATTAGGCAAGCGTTTCGGCGAATCCGAAAATCCGCTGCTGGTTTCGGTCAGGTCGGGTTCGCCTTTTTCGATGCCCGGAATGATGGACACGATCTTAAATCTCGGACTCAACGATGAAACCGTCGGCGCGCTTGCCCGGCAAACCGGCGACGAGCGTTTTGCGTGGGACGCTTACCGGCGTTTTATCTCGCTTTTCAGCCAGATCGTACTGCGCGTGCCGCACGAAAAATTCGAGCGCGTCCTTGACCGCTACAAAAACGGTCAGCGGCAGGACGCCGATTTAACGACCGACGAGCTCAAGGAAATCGTCGCGGCTTTTAAACGCCTCGTTTTTGCCGAAGACCGGCAAAATTTCCCGGAAAACGTCGAAGATCAATTAAAAATGGCGATTGCCGCCGTCTTTGATTCGTGGATGGGCAAACGGGCGGTCGATTACCGGCGCGTCAACCGGATTCCCGAAGATTTGGGAACCGCCGTCAACGTGCAGGCGATGGTTTTCGGCAATCTCGGTGCCGAAAGCGGAACCGGCGTTTGTTTTACGCGCAATCCTTCGACGGGCGAAAAAACGCTCTACGGCGAATATCTTTTGAACGCGCAGGGCGAAGATGTCGTTGCCGGCATCCGGACGCCGAATCCGATCTCGGTTCTCGAAGAACAGATGCCGGTTGTCTACGGCGAACTTTTAGAACTGACTTCGCGTCTCGAACAGCATTATCACGATATGCAGGACATCGAATTTACGATCGAGCGCGGACGGCTTTTTATCCTGCAAACGCGTGCCGGAAAACGCACCGGCGCGGCGGCTGTCAAAATTGCGGTGGCGATGGTCAAAGAAGATTTGATCGACCGGAAAACCGCGGTCGAGCGAGTTTCGCCCGAACAATTAGACCAGCTTCTGCACCCGACGATCGATCCAGCGGCAATCACGGAAGTTTTGGCGACCGGCTTGCCCGCGAGTCCCGGCGCGGCGCAGGGCATTGTCGTTTTTCATCCCGACGAAGCCGAAGAACTGGCAAAACAAGGAGAAAAAGTCGTGCTCGTCCGCCGCGAAACGAGCCCCGACGATTTTCACGGAATGGTTTTGTCGGAAGCGATCTTGACGCAGCACGGCGGCATGACGAGTCACGCCGCGGTGGTCGCGCGCGGCATGGGCAAACCCTGTGTTGCGGGCGCCTCGGACGTCAACATCAATTACGGTCACAACGAATTTACGGTCGGCGAAATGACCGTCACCAAAGGCGAATGGATCACGCTTGACGGGACGACCGGACGCGTTTTTCGCGGCAAAGTCCCGACGGTTCAGCCGCAATTGGACGAAGATTTCGAGCTTTTGATGAGTTGGGCAGACGACGTGCGGCGTTTGCAGGTTCGCGCCAACGCCGATACCGGACACGATTCCGAAGTTGCCAAAAAATACGGCGGGCAAGGCGTCGGGCTGTGCCGCACGGAACATATGTTTTTCGGCGAAGACCGGCTTTCCGTGATGCGCGAAATGATTCTCGCGGGCGGTTTGGGCGAGCGTGAAAAAGCTTTGGCGAAACTGCTGCCGTTTCAGAAGCGGGATTTTGTCGAGATTTTCCGCGCGATGAACGGTTTGCCGGTGACGATCCGGCTGCTCGATCCGCCGCTCCACGAATTTCTGCCCGGCAAATATGAATTGATGGAAGAATTGACCGAGATGAAATTCAAAGCGCGCCACGCCGAACCGCGCGCGATGGATTTTCTGCTCGACGAGATCGCCGATAAACGCAAGCTTCTGCGGCGCGTCGAGATTCTTTCCGAGGCTAATCCGATGCTCGGACTGCGCGGCTGCCGGCTCGGAATTATTTACCCGGAAGTCACGCGGATGCAGGTTCGCGCCATTTTCGAAGCCGCCTGCGAAGTTCTCGGCGAAGGCGTCGAAGTTCATCCCGAAGTGATGATTCCGCTAATTTCGACGGTCGAAGAGTTTTGCCATCAAGCGGCGCTCGTGCGCGAAGTTGCCGAACAGGTCGTCAAAGAACAGGGCGTCAAACTTGATTATCTGGTCGGGACGATGATCGAACTGCCGCGAGCCGCGCTGCTGGCTGACAAAATCGCTGCGGAAGCAGACTTTTTCTCATTCGGCACGAACGATCTGACGCAGACAACGCTCGGACTCAGCCGCGACGATTCCGCCAGATTTCTGCCGCTGTATGTCGAAAAGAAAATTTACGCCGATGACCCGTTTCAGACCTTAGACCGCGAAGGCGTCGGGGAATTGATAAAAATCGCGGTGACGCGCGGACGCGCCGTCAATCCGAAATTGAAGATCGGTGTCTGCGGCGAACACGGCGGCGACCCGCGATCGATCGAATTTTTCAATTCGCTGGGGTTCGATTACGTCAGCTGTTCGCCCTTTCGCGTGCCGATTGCCCGGTTGGCGTCAGCCCATTCGACGCTCGGTAAGTAGATCAGCAAAAAGCGGGAGTCGCGCTTGATTCAAGCGCGACTCCCGCTTTTTTATTAAACCAAAATTCTAAATCGACATACATTCGAGATTCTCCTTAAGAATCAGATTATTGAATCGTTCCTATCAATTTATTACGAGAAGTGTTCAGAATTATATGACCCAGTTTTTCAAACGAATGCCTTCTGTTATTAGAATTTGAATCAGGCATTCTTAAACTTCAAGATTACTGCGGATTTTGGCAATATCGCGCTGCGGCGGCGCACCGAACATTTTTTTATATTCACGGCTAAAATAAGACGGATCTTCATAACCGACGCGGAAGCTGGCGCTCGCCACGTCCAAATCTTCACCGAGCATCAAGCGTCGGGCTTCCTGAAGCCTTATTTGTTTTTGAAACTGCATCGGGCTCATCGCCGTCACGTTCTTAAAGTGCTGATGAAAGCCGGACACGCTCATTCCCAAATTTCGCGCCATATTTCCAATAACCAGCGGCTCGTCGAGATGTTCGCGAAGATGATTTACGGCATCGGTGATGCGGCGCGTGTCGCCTTCCGAAGTCAAAAGATGTGTGAGCCGTGCGCCTTGATCGCTTTTTAAGAGCCTGTAAATAATTTCCCGAATAATGAGCGGCGCGAGAAATTTCATCTCGTCCGGTGTGTCGAGTAGCTTCATTAATTTGAGAGCCGCGTCGAGCAGCTCGTCTTCAATCGGACCGACGTTCATCGCCTTGACGTGCGCCTCGCTTTTTTTGATTTCGATACCCGATTCCATCATCACTGAAGCGACAATCGTCGGATCAAGATTCAATTGAAAGCCGAGATAAGGTTTTTCTTCCGATGCTTCGACAACCTGGCTGATGACCGGCAAAACGACCGTCGCGATTAGATAATGCCCGGGATCGTAGCGAAACACTTCGTCGCCAAGAAGGACTTCCTTACTACCTTCTGCAATTATGCAAAATGAAGGCTTGAACATCGCATAAACCGGCTCCTCGGTCGGTTTGGAAAAACGACCAAGAATAATTCCGGGAAAAACCTCTGCTAATCCATCTTCGGGAATGGCGCGAGTCATCCGTTTGATCAATTCCGCCCGGTTAATTTGCATTCTTTGCCGCTCGAGTTCAATTTCCTGATAGTTCATAAATTCATCTTAGTTTCTTTGTTTTCTATTTTCACGCCGAAAGACAAGCTTTTGGAGGATTGTCCGGATATTAGCGAGGATCGTCATAACTTTTATGGCTCCCGCACTCCTATACTCGTAATTAAACAGCAGGACACAAAATTAACCCCTGCCAACGGAATTTTAGATTTATGGAAGAGACCAAGAAAGTATTACTGATTGATGCACATTTAACTTATCCGAACTGGACGGAAGGAAAACTTAACAACGCATTTATTCAAATTGCGAAAGATTTTTTTTCCGCGAAAGGCTTTGAAGTTTTAGAAACGGAAATCGAAGAAGGCTACGACCCGGAAAAAGAAGTTGAAAAGCATCTGGAAGCAGACATCATTATTTTGCAAATGCCGGTCAACTGGTTCGGCGCTCCCTGGATTTATAAAAAATATGTCGATGAGGTTTTTAACAGCGGACTTCACAGCCAGAAATTTCTGTCCGGCGACGGCAGATCGCCAGAAGATGCTTCGAAACAATATGGAACCGGCGGAAAAATGCAGGGCAAAGGTTTTATGATCTGCGCCACTTGGAACGCGCCCGCAGCGAGTTTTAACGACCCTTTGCAAATCTTATTTCAAGGGAAAGGCGTTGATGACCTTTTCTTGAACATCACCAGTAACTACAAGTTTTGCGGAGTCGAGATTGTGCCGGGCTATAACTGCTTTGACATTTTCAGAAGTTCGCAGATTCCGCAGGACTTAGAGAATTACCCGGCACATTTGGAGGCAGTTTTTAACCTAAAAAGCTCGAATGTCGGTAATTCAAATCAATACAAAGTATTCAAGTAAACGGCGCAAGCCGCCGGAAATTTCAAGGAGGAAGGATTTATGAAAAATAATAAGCAAGAAACCAAAACGAACACAGAAGATAACAAATTCATCAGTCGCCGGGACTTTTTGGGGAAGGCTGCCGTTTTCGGGGCAGGGTTAGCGGTAATGTCATCAGGCGTATTGGCGCAGAGCAATGAGACTAAAGGCGAAAGTAGTAAATTGAATGCTCAGAGACAAACCAAAATGAAAACGCGAAAGCTCGGTACTTTGGAAGTCTCAGAACTCGGAGCCGGAGCGATGAGTATCAGTGCCAATTACGGACCACCCGCCGATAAAGCTCAGGGTATAAAAACTCTCCGAACGGCTTACGAAAAAGGCGTGAATTTCTTTGATACCGCCGAAGTTTACGGACCATATACGAACGAGGAATTAGTAGGCGAAGCCCTCGCTCCATTCCGCGATAAAGTGACTATCGCAACTAAATTCGGTTTTAACCTTGAGGGAGCACCGGGACTCAACAGCCGACCGGAGCATATCAAG
>CADEFG010000361.1 GCA_902826505.1 uncultured Acidobacteriota bacterium | reverse complement strand
TTTTGAGCGCATCCAAGCCAAAATGCGAAGTTTGCCGCGTGCCAAATCAATGAAGGAAATTGATGCGGACAATAAACGCGGCGGGGGCGGACAAACCGGCGGACAAAATCCGACGGCGGGCGGCAGATACGAAAGTCGTGTCGAATATCCGTCATCGAGAACCCGCGCGGTCGCGCCGTCAAACTGGCTTCAACTGAGCGTGCCGGATAATTGGCAGGGCTTTTCGATGACGGACGGAGTTCAGTTTGCGCCAAGCGGCGCTTACGGCGATCAGGGCATTACAAGCGGCGTGATGATCGGAACCTATAAATCGCAAACCCGAAATCTGAGCGAAGCGACCCAGGAATATGTCAACGGCGTTTTACAAAGCAACAATTATCTGCGGCAAAATTCCGGCTATACACGCACGACCATCAACGGGCGAACGGCGTATTCATCCGTTTTATCGGGGCGTTCGCCGGTGACTAACCGGACTGAAATTGCCACCGTTTACACAACCACACTGAGCGACGGTCAGTTGTTTTATATGGTCACGGTGACGCCGCAGGACGAAGCCGCAAATTATAACTACGCCTTTCGCAATTTGATTCGCTCGATTCGTTTGAACGATTAAAGGTAAACAGGTAAAAAGTTAAAAAAGGTAAAAGTTTTGTTGAATAAACTCAACGAACTTTTACCTTTTTCCGCGTTTTAACTTTTTACCTGTTTAACCTTTCAAACAGCTTTCGATATACCGGCAAATCTTTTTCTTCGACGGCTTTTTCGCGTTCGGTTTTGACGGGAAAAGGGTTTTCTTCGATCGGGATTTCGCGCAAAGTTTCGCACGCTCGGAACAGCTCGAACATTTCTTCGGCGAGAAATTCGATATCGGTCTGGACAAAGATCCTGCCGCCGTCCGCCAGATGACCGAGCAGCGTTTCGATGAGTTCAGCGCTGACCATCCGGCGTTTCGCATGTTTTTTCTTAAACCACGGATCGGGAAATTGAATCGTTACGGTTTGCAGAATTCCGGCGGGAAGCGTTTCGAGCAGTTTATCGAACTCGTTCATCGCGTTGCAGAATTCGTAATGCAGATTCGTTAAATTCGCTTCGCGCGCGAGCCGGTTGGCTTCGGCGACAAGCGGTTCGCGAATTTCGACGCCGAGAAAATTTTGCGATTGATTGATTTCCGCCATCTTCAAAATAAATCGCCCGCGCGCGCAACCGATGTCCAAAACCAACGGCTGCGCCGGAAGCTTGAAAATGTCTGCGAGTAAAACCGGTTTCGGCGTAAAGCGATAATAAGGCGCGAGCGGATTAACGTGTTGGTGAACTCTGACTCTCGGCATAACTTTTAATGACAAATGAATGATTCTATAAAAATTTGATTCGGAAAGCCAAAGCCGTTGATTTTTATTTTGTCAAAAAAAAACGGTCAAGTTAAAAAATCCGCAAAAGCAGCAAAATGCTGAAAAGACAGGTCGCGAGAAATATTCCGAGCGCGACCAAACCGATGATTTCGGTTGTTTGACCCGCATTGCGCGGGTCTTTGTAAACATCGCCCGAAATTTGAAAGAAACCGTAAACCGCGCCGGTCAGAAGTCCGCCGAGATGTCCGAAATTGTCGATTTTCACAACGCTTTCTTCCGAGTAATTTACGGAGATACCGATGATCGCCATAAATGCGATGTTGAAAAGCATATTTTTGAGAAACGCCGAAGTCAGTAATTCGCGGCGGCGATAGCCGTAAACTGCCAAGTAGCCGAGCAATCCGACAATCCCGCCCGACGCGCCGACGGAAGCACCATCGGGGAAAAATATCAAACTCAAAATTCCGCCGCCGATTGCCGAAAGCAGAAAAACGACCGCCAGATGTGCCCGGTTTGAAAGCGTTTCGACGAGTTTGCCGAGAACGTAAAACGCATAGCAGCTAAAGCCGAGATGGATCAGACCGCCGTGCAATGAGGCACCCGTCAGAATCCGCCAATATTCCCCGTGAAGAAAAGCAGGCTTTAAAAATCCGGCAATTTTAGTTGATTCGAGACCACCGAACAGGATGGAATTTTTTCCGTCAACCATGATTTGAAATGCCGCGACGACGACCAGCGCGGCGATCAAAATAATCGAATAATAAGGAATCACGGGCGCCACGCGCTGAACATCCTGTTCCGCCGCGGTTTCATCGATTTGAGGTTCTTCGGTTTGATATTTTAAAGACATAATCAATTTTAGATTTGCGATTTTAGATTTTGGATTGCCTGATTTTTCGAATCCAAAATCCAAATTCTAAAATCCAAAATCGCGCTTACATCGCCAGTCCGCCGTCAGGCTGAATGACTTGTCCGGTAATATAGCGCGCCGCATCGGACAACATAAAACACGCGATTTCGGCGACTTCTCGCACGTTTCCGAGTCTGCCTAAAGGAATCTGCGCGAGAATTTTTTCGCGAAATTCGGCGTTCATTTCCGCCGCCATCTCGGTTTCGATCAAACCCAGCGCGAGCGCGTTGACCGTAATGCGACGGCTCGCGATTTCTTTGGCGAGCGCCTTTGTCAAACCGATCATGCCCGCCTTCGACGCCGAATAATTCGTTTGTCCGAGCATCCCGACAACGCCCGAAATTGACGAAATATTGAGAATCGAACCGCCCGACTCGTTCTTCATCATCGGACGCAGAACGGCTTTCGAGAAATTCCACGCGCCCTTCAGATTCGTGTCAACGACCGCATCCCAATCGTCTTCTTTCATCCGCAAGATCAAAGTGTCGCGCGTGATTCCGGCATTGTTAACCAAAAAATCGACGCCGCCGAACTCTGCCGTCACCTGTTTGACAAAATCCGCCGCCGATTCGGTATTCGCAACATCACACTGCGCCGCGAAAGCCTTGACGCCTAAGCCCGTGATTTCCGCCTTTAGCTTTTCGGCTTCGTCGGCGCTTTTTGAATAATTAAACGCGACATTCGCGCCGCGCCGCGCCAGTTCCGTCACAATCGCCTTCCCGATCCCGCGCGTCCCGCCCGTCACGATCGCCGATTTTCCTTCAAATTGTTTTTCGTTCATAAATATCAATCCATCCCCATATCTTCTATAAAACGGGAATCTTCATTGTAATCTTTTCGGTCAATTCCTGCCTCATCTTCTAAAATCAGCCAAACAATAATTGCGACATAATTTCTCGAACACTTTTTATTTATTTTAGGTATGGTCATTAAATAATCAATGACGCTTCTCGGAGTTACTAATGTGACGGCAACTTCATCTGGAATTGTTATTTCAAATTCTTCTTCGATGCGGCAAACCATTTCAACTAAGTCTAAACCCATTCAAAAATCAATCCTTATAAATTACAAATTGTTTTTCGCTCCAAATTTATTGCGTCATTTTTAATTTGGCAATCTATTATCCGACTATTTTGAATTTTGCGGAACTTTGAAATCTTCCGCAACCGTTATTTTATGTTTAGCAATTAGCTCGTCCGAAAGTTTTTTCTCCTTGTCTGCTTCAATTCGGGTTTTCGCCAAATCATTGGCAGGCATCGGTGCTGACGCTGGATTAGCGGGATCGGAAATCATTGTTGAAATCAAAATATGACGGACATCGTAGGTGTCGCCTTTTCTGACGAGTTTGATGATGTGATAACCAAATTGCGTTTCGACCGTACTATCGGCGATTTGCCCCGGCTCGAGCGCCAGCGCGGCTTGCTCAAAGGCAGGAACAAAATCACCTTTTTTCACATTTACATAAAGTCCGCCTTTATTCTTGGCTCCCGGGTCTTCTGTAAATTCGTTGGCTAATTTGGCAAAATCTTCGCCGTTTTTGGCTCTTTGCAGAATTTCTTCAGCCTTTGCTTTTTTGCCTTTCGTATCGAATTCGGGATGTTGCTTTTTGAAATCCTCGATTTCTTCAGTCGTCGCGGCTAATTTTGGAATTAGAACATCTTTGTTATACTGCTGCGCCAAATACTGAGCTTTTTGCAATTTCAGCTGAAGCTCGATTTTACGGCGTTGTTTTTCGCTCAAATTCGCCTTTTCAGCCATCGCTCTTTCGTAAGCGACCTCGATTTTCGCCCAATTTAGTTTAGCTTCGGCTATCTCTTTATCGGTCGGCTGTTTATCTTTAGGAATACTTCCGAGTAGTTTCTGGTTTTCAACAAACTCCTTAAACTTTTGTTCGTTTCCTTGTCTGTCCAAAAACGCTTTTGCATCCGCGTCGGAAACGCTTGAAAGCGGAACCGATTGATTATTAGCGGCTTTTCTTTTGTCGTATGCGTCAGCAACCATCTGCTTTTCGATAAATTACAGTTGGAGTTTAATGCTTGCTTTTTGGCTGTAACCTTCCGCGTCAGCTTCAGCCGCAATTGCCAAAAGTGATTTTAAATTGTTTGCCGCTGCTTTTTTCTTATCGGGATCTTCTCTCAATGCCTTTAGTTGTTCGGGAGGTGTATCATCCAAAATCAACTCCATATCCTCGGCTGAAACGTTTCTCAGGCTTTCCGCCGCCGTCTTAGCCGGAGAAGTTGGCGAATTATTTGAACCCGCAGATGTTGGCGAATTAGTTGAAGCGATTTTTTGATAGGCAAAAAACCCTGCCGTCAAAAGTCCGCCGAATAATAAAACGACGACAGCGGCGATGGCGCCGATTATCAGAAAAGGCTTTTTCGATTGATCGCTTTTTAATTGAGGATTATTAACATTATAAACCAATGTATCGGCTTGCTGCGGCGTAGTTTGCGGTTTGACCGCGACGGTTTCCGCAACAATATTTTCTTCATTTTTCGGCGGCGGCGGAAAATTCTGCTCAACGCCAAGCTGCGTGACCGCCAGTGTCGGCGCAAGATTCAAGGGTTTGGCGGGCGATGAAATGGTAAAAAGAAAATCCTTCAAATCACTGCTCATTTCCGAAGCCGTCTGAAAACGCTCGGTCGGATTTTTTGCCAGTGCTTTTTTGACTATATTTTGCAAATCGTATGGAATCTCATTCGGCAAAGGCTCGAAATCCTTCATCAAAATTGCAAACATTCTTTCCGTCGGATGATCTTGCGGAAACGGCAGATTTCCCGTCAGCAATTGATAAAGCACGACGCCGACCGCCCAAATGTCGGTTTGCACCGAACGGTTGCCTTCAAACGTTTCGGGCGACATATAAGCATCCGTGCCGACAATCGTCGAACTGACGGCAGTCGCCTGCATTGCCCGCGAAATCCCGAAATCCGCGAGCCGCGGCGTGTCGCCTTGGAGCAGAATATTTTGCGGCTTGATGTCGCGGTGAATAATATGTTTGCTGTGCAGATACTGCAGACCGTTCAAAATTCCGATGGTCATCTCAACGGCTTGCTGAATCGAAAATTTGCCCTGCGCATTCAAGGGGTCAGACAATGAACCGCCGTCGGCGTATTCGCTGACAATCACGACTTGTCCGTCGTAAACATCGGCATCAATGATCGGTAAAACATTGGCGTGTCCGCTCGCTTGTTCCCAGAGCGTTGCTTCCTGCCGGATCGCGTCGAACTTTACCTGGTCATTGAGCGGAAGTTTGACCGCAACTCGTTTCGTCACAAACTGTGAACTTTTTTCAGCCAACCAAAATTCGCCGAACCCGCCTTTACCAAGTTTTTTTATATGATTATAATTAA
>CADEFG010000360.1 GCA_902826505.1 uncultured Acidobacteriota bacterium | reverse complement strand
ATACGGACTTGTCGAAAAATCGAAAATAATGGACGCGGCGCGGATGAAACGCGCGCTTTCGCGTCTTGCCTCGGAAATCGTCGAAGAAAATCACGGCGCGGACAATTTATACATCGTCGGAATCCGGCGGCGCGGTGTGCCGCTCGCGGAAAAGATCGTTTCCCGGATCGAACAGCTCGAAGGCGAAAAACCGCTCTACGGCATCATTGACATCACGCTTTACCGCGACGATCTTTCGACCGTCGGCGCCAATCCGATCGTCAACCGCACGGAACTGACCCACGACATCGAAAACAAAAAGATAATCTTGGTTGACGACGTTCTTTACACCGGCAGAACGATTCGCGCGGCGCTCGACCAACTGATGGATTTCGGTCGCCCGAACCGCGTCCAGCTCGCCGTTTTGATCGACCGCGGCAAGGAACACCGCGAACTGCCGATTCAGGCTGACTACATCGGCAAAACCGTGCCGACCAAAAAGAGCGAGATCATCAAGGTGATGCTCAAAGAATACGACAACGAAGAAGCCGTCTGGATTTACGAAAAAGCGGCTGAATAGTTTTTCAAAGCAAGGCTCGCGAGTCTTGCTTTTTTTCGATATGAACTTAAATCAAAATATTCAGATCATTTTGGGAGTCGCTGGTTTAGCAGCGGTTTTTGGGTTTATAGCTCATTTTATACAGATTTCTTTTTTTGATATTAAAGATCGAAATGCGCTTGATTTTTCGGGTTTGCAATATGTTTCTTTAATTTTTTCATATTACTTTTGGGGAGCTTTTTTGTCTTTCCTTCTGATTTACATCAATTCTCTAAAACTTTCAATTCTTTTAACTTTTGCAGTTAGTTTTTTGTCTATTTTGGGTAATGTTAGAGATGCGCTTGAAATTGATCCGAATCTTGAATATATCGATAGACTTTTATTTCAAAGAGAAATTCTGCAAATTGTTACCGGTTTTATAATTTTTCCGTTAATTGGTTTTTTTGTTTGGTTTATCAAAAGAAGTTTTGATAACAGCTTTAAAATTTAATGAATAAACCTTTTCGCCGCCGCGATTTACTTGGAATCCGCAATCTTTCCGCCGAGGAAATCGTCGGAATACTGAATACTGCCGAAAATTTCCGCGAGATCAACCAGCGCGAGATCAAAAAAGTCCCGACCTTGCGCGGGAAAACCGTGATCAATCTTTTTTTTGAGAATTCGACGCGCACCCGCACGAGTTTCGAACTCGCCGCCAAACGTCTTTCGGCGGATGCGGTCAATATCTCGGTTTCATCTTCGTCGGTCACGAAAGGCGAAACGCTCGTTGACACGGCGTTAAATCTCGACGCGATGCAGCCCGACTGCATCGTCGTGCGGCATTCGAGTGCGGGCGTTCCGCACCAGCTCGCGAAGGTGAGCAAGGCGGCGATCGTCAATGCGGGCGACGGCGCGAACGAACATCCGACGCAGGCGCTGCTCGACGCGATGACGATTCGCGAACATAAAGGCAAGATCGACGGGCTCGAAGTCGCGATCGTCGGCGACATTCTCCACTCGCGCGTCGCGCGCTCGAACATTCATCTTTTAACAAAACTCGGCGCACGCGTCCGCGTGGCGGGACCGAAAACGCTCGTCCCGGCGGATTTCGCGCATCTCGTCGAAAAGGATTTAGAGGTTTGTGCGCACATCGAGGACGCGATCGAAGGCGCGGACGTCGTGATGATTTTGCGAATTCAAAAAGAGCGAATGGATTCGGCGTATTTCCCGACGCTTCGGGAATATTCGATTCATTACGGGTTGACGAACGAACGTTTAGATCTCGCGAAATCCGATGCGATCGTCCTGCATCCCGGACCGATGAATCGCGGCATCGAAATTTCTTCGGACGTTGCCGACAGCTCGCGTTCGCTTATTTTGGATCAAGTAAAATACGGCGTCGCGGTCAGAATGGCGGTTCTTTATCTCGCAACCGGAGGCGCGGCAATCGATGGATGAAACAATCACTCTTTATCGTCCGACCGGCAAAAATGAGCTGGCGTTGATCGAACAGAGCGGCTTTACGGCATTTCCGCCGCGACTTCCCGAACAACCGATTTTTTATCCCGTCACGAACGAAGAATACGCCGCCCAGATCGCCCGCGATTGGAACGCGAAATACAACGCCGATAAAATCGGTTACGTCACGCGCTTTGAAGTCCGCAAAGGTTTTCTCGACAAATACGAAACAAAAATTGTCGGCGGCGCAACGCACGAAGAATACTGGATTCCGGCGGAAGATTTGGAAGAATTCAACCGCAACATCGTCGGCAAGATCGAAGTTATCGCCGAGTTTCGAGGTTAAGTTGTGATAAAATTGCAGACGATATGAACCCGAGTATTACATTAAATGAAGCTGAACAGGCGATCGCTAATCTTCCCGAATCGGACAAAGCGCAATTGCTTCGGTGGCTGGAAAAAGAAGTCAAAAACGGCTTTGCGGGCATCGAAAAAACCGAAAATGTGATGAACGGCGCGGCTTGCATACGCCAAACCCGAATTCCCGTTTGGATGCTTGAACAAGCGCGTCGGCAAGATGTCAGCGAAGTTGATTTGCTGCGCAATTACCCGCAGCTATCCGCGCAAGACCTCGCCAACGCCTGGGATTATGTTAATGCTCACCAAAGCGAAATTGAACAAGCGATTATTGCGAATGAAACCGACGATTAATGCAATTTTACGCCGACGAAAACTTCCCGCTCGATGTCGTTGCCGAACTGAGAAACTTGAAACACGATTGTTTAACGGCTTTGGAAGACGAACGCGCCAATCAAAAAATCCCGGACGAACAAGTTCTGGAACGTGCAACCGAACTCGGGAGAGCTGTTTTAACGATCAATCGAATTGATTTCAAAAGACTTCATCAAACCGATACAAATCACGCGGGAATCGTCATTTGCACTTTCGATGCGGACTTTAAGGGTCAGGCTCAAAGAATTGATGCGGCTTGCAAAGATTTGCCCGAAATCAAAGGGCAATTAGTGCGCGTTTATCGCCCGTCATAATTTCAAACGGAAGATCTGGAAGAATTTAACCGCAACATCGTCGGCAAAATCGAAGTCATTGCCGAGTTTCGAGGTTAATTATTGTGAGCGATCAGATTCTTGATGAAAATAAAATACGGCAAAGAATCCAATCCGCTTTTGAGGAAATGGATGAAACAAAGCCAAACGCAGCGGAAATCGCCTTTCATTTGACGGATTGGCTTGCCGATCTGAAAGAATTACAAGATATTTATTCAAACATCGACAATGTCACGAATGATGAATTAACAGTTTTCTTTTATCAATTTCTCTCGCACGTTCCAAATCATCTGAACGCCGCCGCGAAACTCGGCGGACTCGGCAAAATCCAAGATGTTTTTCAATCTGGCATTTTTGAAGACGATGATTAAAAATTTAAGATTTAACCCAAATATAGAAGCTATTACAGAGTTTAGAGGCTAAAAAATATGAGAATAATTAGAATTCTTTTTATTTTAACTTTGACAATTATTTTTGGCATTCAAACTTCCTTCGCCTGTCGATGTTTTACAGCGCCGCCGCCTTGTTACAACTATTGGAAAGTTGACGCTGTTTTCGTCGGAACGGTTAAAAACGTCGAAAATGAAAGTCCCGAAAACAATTTTATGCCGAAGGTTGAAGTCGAGGTTGAACAAAATTTTAAGGGAATGAAAAGCAAAAAGGCAATCACTCAAAATTATGGTCACTCCTGTGCGTGGCGCTTTGGAAAAGATAGCAAGTTTCTTTTTTACGGAAATCTCGATGAAAAGGAAGAAAATTATTTCTCTACCCATTACTGCACCAGAACACAGCATTTTGAAGAAAATCTTACGGATTTCGATTTTTTCAAGGCATTAAACAGTTCGACGCCGAATTATTGGATTTGGGGAACAATTTCGAGAGGCGATCTCAATTCGGGAATTCAAAACGTTAACGCCGAAGTTTTCGATAATAAAAAGAAACTCTCGGGCTTCAGCGATAAAAACGGCGATCTGAAAATTGTCGTTTCGAAAGAAGGTAAATACATAGTTCGAGTGTATGTTCCGAAAGGCGCGACATTCAATATCTCTCAATGGGAAGAACAACACCAGTTGTTTAAACGTGCAGGAAAAAATAAAAAAGGGCGTTATCTAGAGTATGAGGTCGAAGTAAAAAATAATCAGTGTGGATGGTTTGACACAAACCTTTACGGATTTAAAGATTAATTTAATGAAACTTTTATCGCCAACGGTCATTTGATTGACCCGAATTAAATTTATGCCCGCCAAAGATTTGTTTCACGATAATGTGCGAAATGCGCTTGAAAAGGACGGTTGGACGATTACTGCCGATCCTTATACGCTTGCGTGGGGCAAAGATTCTTTGTTTGTCGATCTGGCGGCGGAAAGATTTATCGCGGCGGAAAAAGATAACGAAAAGATCGCCGTTGAAATCAAAAGTTTTGTCGGGCGGTCGCAAACCGCCGAATTGGAGCAGGCGCTCGGGCAGTTTTCGTTGTATTATTCAGTTATGCAGCGCACCGACGCCGAACGAAAATTGTATCTCGCCGTGCCGGACACGGTGTTCGGCGAATTATTCGAAGGCGAAAAAGGTGAGATCGTGATGAGCGACGAAAGATTGAAAGTCTTTTGTTTTTCAGCCGAAAGCGAGGAGATTTTGAAATGGAAAAGATAGACGCATTGCGTGAAGCGGTCAAGAAATCTTTGCTTGAATGGAAAGAATTTCTCACGCCGCGTATCGAACCCGAAGACCAAAAACTTGAACCTAAGATTGTTTTCGATGACGAAAACAACAGCTATCTGCTTTTGTTTTCCGGTTGGAAAGGCAACCAAAGAATTCATAGCCTGCTGATTCATATCGAAATAACCGGAAATAAAATCTGGATTCAGGAAGATAACACGGAAGAAGGTGTTGCGGCGGATTTAGAAAAAAACGGCGTTGCCAAAAATGATATTGTGCTTGGTTTTCAGCCGCCGAATTTAAGACCTTTTACTGAATACGCGCCTATTTAACTGATGAAACAAGAAGATTTACCCCAAAGATGGCAGAGCAGATTACAAAATCACTTGCTCGAAATCGGTTCAAAATATAAAAAACTTTCAGCCGATGCTTTTCAAAAGGATTTGAAGATTACTTTTACTGACAAATCACACGTTTTCTTCTATTACGCTTTTTATTGGGTTGACGAAGTATCAAAGGAATTTGCAGTTTTTACTGAACATTGTGGTTATCACATTTTTCCGTTGATAAATTCGATAATTGAAACCGTCGATAAAGATGGAAACATTATTAAAATTGAAGATTTTACAATTGAATAAATGAAACTTTTAATCGCCAACGGTCATTTGATTGACCCAATCGGACAGGAAAATACGGGAATGAATGTTTTGATCGAGGACGGTCGCGTCGTCGGTTGGCTCAGGCATGGTGAATCGGCGCCGGAAGACGCGGAAGTTTTTGACGCTTCGGGACTTCTGGTCGCGCCGGGATTTATTGATCTGCACGTTCACTTGCGCGAACCCGGACAGGAACATAAGGAAACGATCGCAACCGGCGCGGCGGCGGCGGTCGCGGGCGGTTGGACGAGCGTTTGCCCGATG
>CADEFG010000359.1 GCA_902826505.1 uncultured Acidobacteriota bacterium | reverse complement strand
CGTTATTTTAATGCCGCTTTGTATTTTTTGAGCGCTTCGTCAAAAGAATATTTTTTTAAAGCCGACTGCCGGGCATTTTTTCTCATCACTTCAAATTTGTCCCTTTCACGATAGATCTGCAGTATCTTTTGCAAAAGCGTTTCGGGATCGTCCGGTAAAACCGACCACCCGACCTTATCTTCCTCGACGACCTTCGAAATTTCGGAATCTTTTTCGGTCAGCGCAAGGATCGGTTTTCCGGCTGCCAGAATATTGTAAGTCCGGCTCGGCATCGAAACTCCCCACATTTTTTTGACCAGCGTGACAATTGCGACATCACAGGCATTCAAAAAATTATTCTGCTCACTCCGCGGTCGCGGATCGAGAACTTTGATATTTTTCAGAGATTTTTCAAAAACTTCCCGCTCGAGCCATTTTCGTTTAACCCCGGCACCCAGAAACACAAAACAGAATCGATCATCATTCCGGAGCATTTCGGCACATTCGACAATGCTTTCGAGATCGTTCGGATAACCCATATTGCCCGCGCATAAAAATACCAATTTATTTTCGATCCCCAGTTCCTTGAGCAATAGATTTTCATTTCTCGGAAAAGGCTGGACATTTTCAAGCTCAGCCCAATTTTGAATGGTCGAAATCGGAATATCCAACCCTTCGGTTTTTTTGCCGACCAGTTCAAACATATCACGCCCGCAGACAATTATTTTGTTGGCATTTTTATAAAGCCAACGATTAAAAAAATTCAAAACATTGACAAATACCGAATCCTCCTTTGTTTTCTTGGCGGCGATTAAAATTTCCGGGTAGTTGTCATGGATCAGCAAAATATAACTTGCGGACTTTACCAGCGATACAATCGCCGTAATAAAAGGGAGACTCGGAGGCGTCGTCACCACTAAGATCTTGTCGCCTCTCTGAAAATTTAAAAAAGCTTTGAAAAATATCGAAAGGCTCAGCGATATCATATTGATGATTCGAAAAAGAATGACATTTTTGTCGAGCGTGGTTCCGGCGGCGCGATGGATTTCAACATTCCGATGTTTTTCCTTTTTCGGGGCTTTGATGCCTTTTGCCGAATAATTCGGTTGTCCGCACAGCACACCGACTTCGAAATCATTGACCAACCCTTCGGCAATGCGTGTCAAATAATATCCGGTCGACGTTTCTTCCGGATAATAGAGTTCGGTCACGATCCACAGCCTCGGTTTTCCGCCAGCAATTTTTTTTGTTTGATTTTCCCTCGTTCGCTCAGTCACAGTTTTTGATTAACTTATGTGTTTTCTTATACTTGTATAGCCCAAAATAATTTTGCTGACGGTTTGGGCGACATTCTCGACCAGATACTCTTTGGGTGCAGTCCAGTTTGCGGGCTGCGAAATCGCAATTTCCGTCGCCCGCAAAATTGATTCCGTTTCCGCCCCGCTGATGATATTGCTTCCGCATTCCAGCGTTTCGGGGCGTTCGGTGACGTCCCGAATCGTAATGTTCGGTACCCCGAAAATCGCGCATTCCTCCTGCACGGTTCCGCTGTCGGTCA
Organism: uncultured Acidobacteriota bacterium; assembly: GCA_902826505.1. Lineage (GTDB taxonomy): Bacteria > Acidobacteriota > Blastocatellia > Pyrinomonadales > Pyrinomonadaceae > JAFDVJ01. Next base: position 4,108 of record CADEFG010000359.1, on the reverse strand, counting down.
GAACCGCCAGGGCATTTTTTACCAATTTTACGAAATCGAAAAATCAGTGCGTGCGGAGCAATTTCACTTGATCAGTTTCCGGTCTCAGAGAATTATTGGCTAATTTTTCAGCCGTCCGCGGGTGGACGCTGACCAAAATCTTTTTTCCGAATTTACCGGCTACCTTTTCAAATCCCTTGAAGATTTTAAACAGACGCTCTTTGATATCGACATTCTCGGCGCGGTGAATCGTTACCAAAAAATATTCAAACGGTTTGACATCGTATTTTTGCAGCGCCTCGCTCGTTTCAATTTGGTTTTTAAAGGTATCCAGAACTTCTTTGATCGGATTACCCGTGACAAAGATCCGTTCGCGCTCGATCCCTTCGCGCACCAGATTATCTTTGCTGCGTTCGGTGTAGGGCATCAAAAACGTACTTGAATGGTCGATTATCCGCCGGTTTACTTCTTCCGGGACACGGTCGTCGTAACAACGGTTCCCGGCTTCCATATGAAAAACGGGAATCCCGCGCCGCGCCGCGATGATCGATGATAACGCGCTGTTCGTATCACCCAATATCAAAATCCGTTCGGGTTTGTGTTTTTGTAAAACCTCGTCGGTTTTGCTCAAAATCTGACCGATCTGATCGGCAAAGTTTTTCGATTTTATGCCAAAATGCTCGTCCGGTGTGCGCAGTTCCAAATCCTTTATAAAAATATCGCTCAAACTTTCCTGAAAATTCTGCCCCGTATGAACCGTTATTTGGTCACTATGCTGATCGAGTATCTTGATGACCAGACTTAACCTGATTATTTCGGGTCGTGTCCCGAAAATAGTCATTATTTTCATAGCTTTGTATTATTTCGTCGTTAGAAATTGACCGATCTCCTCGTTTGCTTTGCCCAACAATATTTTTAAATCCTCTACCGAAATATTATTATCCTTTGATGAATATTCATTTGCCAGAAATTGTGAATCTTCAAATTTTTCGCGAAGCTCGGGCAAGACCGGGAGGATCACGTAATAATCACCACGCTCGACGGTTCGAAAACATTCTTCTTCGGAAACCATTATTTCGTGAATTTTTTCGCCCGGACGGATCCCTGTGAACACAATCGGTAATTTTTTCTCACCCATTAAGGATTTGGCGACATCGGTAATTTTTGCGGCGAAAACCTTCGGGACGAACGTTTCTCCCCGGAAACCCTTTTTGATCGCTTCAAAAACCGTGTCCACCGCCTGATCTAAACTAAGTAAAAATCGGGTCATTTCCGGTAGAGTCACGGTTATGGTTTGGTTTTTCTGGATCTGTTCGACAAACAGCGGAATTATCGAACCGCGCGAAGCGATGACATTTCCGTATCGAACGCAGGTAAAAACCGTGTTCGAACAATCGCGGTTGGCTTCGATTATGATTCTTTCTTGTAAAGCCTTGGTCATTCCCATCACATTGATCGGTTTGCAAGCCTTATCGGTCGAAATTCCGACCACCTTTTCGACCGGCAGATTATTTTCCCGGACGCATTTGACGACATTTTCTGCCCCGATTATGTTGGTCAAAACCGCTTCAAACGGGAAATATTCACACGATGGAACCTGTTTCAAAGCCGCGGCGTGGAATACAACATCGGCTTCGCGCATCGCTGCCAGAAGCGCGGAATAATCCCGCACATCGCCGATCCGAAAATTCAAAAGATCCTGTGAATTTTGGTAAATGGCTTCGTCGGTTGCCGCTTCACGGCGCATATATTCGAGCCGCATAAAATGCTGTTTTGCCTCATCGCGTGAAAAAACAGTGATTTTTGCGGGCTTTCCCATTTCACCGGTGAGCAGTCTCCGAACCAGTGTTTTTCCGAGCGAACCGGTCCCGCCGGTCACTAAAATTCTTTTCTCTTCGAGTTCTTTCATTTTCTCCAAGTGTCGTAAATCTTTGCGTCTTCAGCCATCAAATGGATCATTGTTTCCCAATCCGGCGGCTGAAAACCTGTCAGTTTTTTAAACTTTGTCGAATCGAGGCTGCGGTCGATACAAAAATCCGTGTCCGGCACAATTTCAATTTCGGCTTGAAATTCTTTGTTCACTAGTTCAAGTAAATCAAACTTATTGATTTTATCGCTGGAAACGTGATATAAGCCTGAAAGTTTCGGATGCGCTTTGATTATTTTGACCAGCATATCCGCCAGAATGATTGTTGGAAATCCCGTATAGATCGCCTTTCTAAAACCGCGAACGGTTTTGCCCCGATTACTCAAAAACCATTCTACCAAACTATGGGCGGTAAATAATTCCCTGCCGATAATCGAGGTTCTCAGCGTCAAACAATTCTCGGCGCTGACCTCGCCCAAATTTTTGCTTTTTCCGTATAAATCCTGTGCGTCCGGAAAATCATCTTCCGTATAATCGCCCTTTTTTCCGCTAAATACACAATCCGTGCCGATATTGATCAAACGGATATTATGTTCGGTCGTAAAACTCGCCAATTGGTGCGGAAAAAGCGCGTTGATGGTCAAAGTTTTGACGTTATTTTTTGAATCAGGCAATTGTTTGATGATGCCGATCGCGTTGATCAAAACCGCCGGTTTGATGTTTTTGATGGTTTTCAATAATTGTTCAAGATTTTCAATATTTATTTGCGGAATGAATTCGATTCCATTAAGGATCGGTATTTCCTTTAAGTTTTCAAGACCTCCCCGGATAGTCGAAAAAACTTCAAATTCCGTCTTCAATTTTTGGGACAGTTTATGACCGAGCATCCCGTTTCCGCCCAATATCAAAATCCTCATATTTTTTTTCTTAAGGTTTTTTCTCCACCGTCAGTTGCCGACACTTAATTTATCGTGTTAAGTCTTAACCGATTTATTTATAAAATTTAGCTAACTCTAATTGAACTTTGACCCAAGCTATGCTGTAACATTGTTAAAGTGTTGGTTTCAATTTCCGGATCTGCTAACCAATCGACTACAAAATTACGCGATTTGTCTGATATTTTAGAGTAGTTTAAATCATCCAAATTAATGCAATAGTTTAAAGTCTCAACCCATTTTTGAGGGTTTTCCAAAGCCAAATCCCAACCAATTCCTTTTTGTTCCAAATCCAACCAAGGTGTTCTGTCACTGATGATGAGCGGACAACCGCAAGCCAGCGCTTCCAAAAAAACATGTCCAAAGTTTTCTCCGAGAGTCGGTAAAATAAAAAAATGATATTTAACCATATTATTCAACACCGATTCGAATGGGATTGAGCCTTTATATCCAATTTTGATATTCGCCGGCAAATCATTGATCAATTTTTGGCATTCTTGCCAATAGGTCTCATCTTCAAGCGGACCATAAATATCGATTGTCAGTTTCCCTTTTATTTTTGTCAGATTTTCCAAAAGCCACTTGAAGTTTTTCTTCTTCATAAATCGGGAAAGAAAAATCATTTTTGCTTCTCCGGCAATTTTTGGGGGCTTTAATTCTTTACGAAAATGCTCAAAAATAACTTTAGGCGGTAAATCCGGTGCAATATATATTTCGCCGCCTTTGCCTTTTACATTCTCGATTTCCTTTTTTTCGATCTCGGACGAGGCTTTCCAGATTATATCCTGATAAAGCGCTGAAATTTTTGCATAAGCCAGAAAAAACATTTTCTTACGCCGTTTTAATTGTAATGCCCCGATTGAAAGTTCGCCGCACGGTGCAATTACCAGATTGGTTTTTGGTATTAACCTTAACTTCCGTAGTTTCAACACATAAATAGTCAAAGTTGCAAAATAACTGTTAGAGTACAATAAATTTGGGCGGACACTTATAATAAGCTCACGCAGTTTCGAGATTTTTACGTTATCCCTTGACAAATAATAGACTTTGGCTTTCCCTACTTCATTCCAATCATTGATTTTGACAGTTGTATATGGTGTTTTATCCAACGTCCCGTCATGATCTCGGGTGATGATCCAAAAGTCAAATTTTTCGGATAGACGGTCAACAATATTGACAATCGTCCGCATACCGCCGCCGCTTTTGAAACCGGGCAGATAATAATCACAAAAAATCAATATTTTCGGCTTAATGTTCACAGAATTTCTATAATATTTGAAAATTTTAAGTCCGGAAGTTTCAAATTATACCGCATTTTTTTGTTATA
>CADEFG010000358.1 GCA_902826505.1 uncultured Acidobacteriota bacterium | reverse complement strand
GGTTTTTTATTTTGGGCTCGGTAATCGTTGATTATTTTAAAAAGCTCTCTTTCCGTTTGGCTGATTTCATCGCCCGGACAATTTTTTTCCGTAAAAAGCGTCGCGCCCGTGCAATTGACCTGCCCAAAAAAACTTTGGATGCAAATTAAGATTATTCCGAGCGAAAAGTAGTTTTTCATAACTTATCTTAAAAACCCTTATATTATTTTGGCAATTTTTTATGAATTTACTCCAAACCGGATTTGAAATCAATTAATTTTGTTCGATTGACATTAAGGATTTACTTTAACTGTGGTTTTGCCGACACTTTATAAATTGCTTTAAGATTGTTACAATTTTCCCTGTAAAAATGCTTGAAAAAATCCTTTCTCTGCCGTTAGAGCAAAAAATCGGACAATTATTTTTTATCGGACTGCCGGGCGCTGAAATTGATCACAGTGCGCGCGAGCTTATCAAGGAAATATCGCCGGGCGGCATTTGTTTGTTTGCCCGAAATATCCGCGAATCCGCGCAAACCCGGAAATTGCTTAATGATGCGCGCCGGCTCTGCGCGATCGAACCTTTTTTAAGTCTTGATCAGGAAGGCGGTTTGGTTGACCGTCTGCGGCGCGTTGTCGAACCGATGCCGGCGGCAAACTTATTAAAAACCGCGACACAAGTCGCCGAACTGGCGCGTATCACGGCTGAAATCGTCAGAATTTTAGGTTTTAACATGAATTTTGCACCGGTCATCGATTTTATCGACGAAACCCGCGCCAAATTTGTCAACGGGCTTTTTTCGCGGACTTTTGGCAACACGATCGAGGAAGTCGTTGAATTTTCAGCTGTTTATCTTGAAACCCTGCAAAAAAACGGTTGTTTGGGCAGCATCAAGCATTTTCCCGGGCTGGGCGCGACTGAAATCGATTCACATGAACAACTTCCGCAGGTCAACTCCAAATTTGAAGAGTTTGATTCGATCGATCTCGTGCCTTACAAAAAGCTATTTAAAACCGGCGAAGTTCACGCCGTAATGATCGCCCACGCCGCATTTCCAAATCTCGACTTGCAGGAAACAGACCAAAATGGCAAACTTTTACCGACTTCATTGAGTTTTAATTTCACAACAAAACTACTTCGTGAACATCTCGGCTTTGACGGTTTGGCTTTAACGGACGATTTGGAAATGGGCGCGATTTTAAAAAACTACGGGATCGGTGAAGCCTGTAAAATGGCGATCAAAGCCGGTCAGGATCAGCTTTTGATCTGCAATGATCCGGGTGCGATCCGCGCTGGCTTTGATGCGGTTCTGGATTCGGTCAGGTCGGGCGAAATCGCCGAATCGCGGGTCGATGATTCGCTGCAACGAATTGCCGCCGTCAAAAGTCTAATCAAGTCGACGGCGGTCTTTGATCAAAATCGTCTGGATGAACTTTCAAAGGAGATCTCCGATTTGAAAGAACAGTTAAATTAATTTTGGAGGAAAAATCTTGATGCGCTTTTCGGGGCGAATTTTTTTTATATTTATTATTTTTGCAGTTTTATTATCGACAATATCCTGCCGTGAACGAAAAAACGATGTCGTCACAATTGCGCTGACCGAAAAATTTTCGGGTCTCGATACCTTGAGCAATACGGGCACGGACGCGGCGGCTGACCGGGTTCGAACGCTGATCTACAATTCGCTGATCAAGAAAAACGAGAAATTCGAATATGTCGGCGAACTCGGTGATTATAAAATCGGCGACGATAATTTAACCGTCACCTTCAACCTCCGCGAAAACATTAAATTCCATAACGGAAAACTATTAACTTCAGCCGATGTCAAATACACGTTCGACGCGCTTTTTCAGGCGAACGGTTCAAAGGCGGGAAGCTTTTATGATTCCGTCCCTGACGAAACTGACCCCGAAAAGAAAAAAACAAAAAGGGTCGCGCAAATTTCCAATCTCGAAACCCCTGATCCCAAAACCGTCGTCTTCAAAGTCACGCGTCCCGAACTCGTCAATCAGCTGTTGTCAAACTTTGTGACGATCCCGATCATTCCCGAAGGCACGATCGAACAGCAAAAAACCGCGCCGGTCGGAACGGGCGCTTTTAAATTTGTCAGTTTTGATTCCGTCAACAGTCTCGTCCAGCTCGAAGCTTTTGCCGATTATTGGGAAGGCGTTCCAAAAATTGCCAAATTAAACGTCAAAACAGTTCCGGACGCAAATGCGCTCCAGAGCGAACTTTTGACCGGCGCGGTTGATATTTCGCCAAACCCGACGATTCTTTCGCCCGATGCGCTCAAAGCGATCGGCGATTCGGGAACATTAAAGGTTGAAAGATTTCCCGGCTCTAACATTCAATATATCGGTTTTAACACCCAGGTTTCACCGTTTAATAATGTAAAAGTCCGCCAAGCCATCGCCTATGCCATTAATCGCGAAAGAATTATTAATGAGCTCTTAAGCGGTCAGGCAAAACTGGCATATTCGATTTTACCCGAAGATTCTTGGGCTTTTTCGACGGGCACGAAATATACACATGATCCCGCAAAAGCCAAACAGCTTCTGCAGGAAGCCAATTATAAAGGTGAGGTGATCAAATTCAAGTTCGCTTCCGGTAATCAATCGGTCAATCAATATTCCCAAATCATCCAAAGCTCACTCAAAGAGGTCGGGTTGAATGTCGAGCTCGAACCGCTGGAACCGAACACGGTTTTGGATAATTTAAAAAACGGTCAGTTTCAAATGAATACGAGCATCTGGATCGGCGGGAATCAGGATCCGATCTTTTTCCGCGATCTTTTCGCTTCGACCGATTTTCCCGATAAAAAATTGAACGGCAGAAACCGCGCCCGATATTCAAACCCCGAATTTGACAAGATCATTGACGAAGCCGTCAAAACGACCGACAAAAACAAAGCCAGGGAACTTTATGCCAAAGCGCAGGAAATTATCAGCAATGATGTCCCGCTTTTGCCGCTCTGGTATCCATCGAGCATGGTCATTTCGTCAAAACGGATTGGAAATATCAAAATCAATCCGAGCGGTGATTGGAGTTTTGTCAAAGACGTGACGGTTTCCAATTAAAATTAGCTTTTGATTAATTAACTTCACTTGACAAAAAAATTTCAGCGGGTAGAATTATCATTTGCGACGCGGGAATAGCTCAGTGGTAGAGCGCGACCTTGCCAAGGTCGAAGTCGCGAGTTCAAGTCTCGTTTCCCGCTCCAAAATTTTTCGAAGCGACGCCAGCAGGTAATGCCAAAGCGTCGCTTCAATTGCTTAGAAACAATGTTCTTTTCAAATTGTTTTAGATTTCAATCCAAAATTCGAAATCTAAAACCCAAAATATTAACGGCGGCGTAGCCAAGTGGTAAGGCAGAGGTCTGCAAAACCTTTATTCATCGGTTCGATTCCGATCGCCGCCTCCAATAAACATCGGTTTTCCAACTATTTCTCAAAATTTTAAAATTTGTAAGGTTCCCAAATTTGTGCCTACCATTTGCAACTAAGTCTGAATAAATAGATTTAATTTACCATCTATAAGTGGTTTGCAGACCTGGAACAACCTTTCCGTCAATTCCGACACCGATTGAAACCTCCACCGGTATTTTCATTTTTGTTCCAGGGATAACTAAGATCGCCGACAACGATGCCTTAACTGCCGCGTTTAATTCAGTATTGATTTGCCGACCATCTAGTTTAACTCCAACATTTCCCTCTGCCGAAATTTTAAATTTTACTTCCTGGATAGTTCCCCAAAGAGCCTTCTTCTTAATTTCTTCTTCAATCGGTGCCCATTCGGCACCCAATTCGATTGTTCCATCCGACTTAACACTGGCTTTTGCGCTAATCGGTGGCTTGGTTCTGAAAATCCCGCCCTCTTTAAAGCTCAACTCGATTTCTATCGCTATTTCTCCCTTGACCACATCCTTTTTGACCGAACCATCGGCATCTATCCATTGTTCCTTACCATTAGAAGGATTCTGCGGGTCGTTATTTGGAACTGGCGGCGTATAGGGTGGCAGTGTAATTGAATTGAGATCTACCTCTTTGAGTGAAACAGTTATTTGACCGCCCCAATTACTTGAAAAGGCAACTCCACCAATCCATATTTTATCGGTCGGCACACCCATTTGAATCAATTTGTTGCGCAGATTACCGAATCGGGTTTGCATTGCGGCACGTTCGTTTCTTTCCGTCACGCTATTCATTTGTGACTCAGTACTGATATACCCATAGACATTGATATTCATCAATTTGGAATAGTCAATTGCCCGGCTTTTATAACGGCGAGCTATCAAAATTAGTTTGGCGGATTCGGAAGCATCCGAATCCACCTGATAAATCGTTTCAAAAGCTGATGTATCTTGTGTTAGTTGAACTGATGGCGCCATCGTAATTATTTTTACTCCTTTTTAAAATTTCCGGATACCAACGAATTTTTATAAAAAATTATAAATCAAAATTGTATAATATTTAAGTACTTTGTAATCTAAGTTTCTTGATATTTTTCTTGGCGGCTTGGCGCCTTGGCGGGAAAATAAATTTTTCATTTCAGACAAGTTAATTTCCCGCCAAGGCGCTCAGGCGCAAAGTTTGGAAACTTAACAAACTTAAATTACAGAGTAATAAATAGTTGTTAATATTAAAGATGTTATTTTACTTATATACGCGAGTTTGAAGTGAAATTGAAAAATGAACGATGACCAAAAAGGATTGAGTTGAGCAAAACCAAGACTTTTCTTAAGGGAATTTTAGTCATGGTTTTGACTCTATTTTTGGATAAATTGACGATTTTTACGGTTCCTTTCAACTGTTTTCAAACCGAAAATGGTGGCAACTGAAACTTTCCGCTAGTGGTTGTAAGACCATTAACAGGCAGCAGAGCAAATACATCTTCCGTCTAAATGTAGATTTATCGGTTGCCCTTTAGCAATTTTCAATTCCATTTGACCTTTTAAAAGCAGGCGCGCAATTGATAACTGCCAAAAAACCCTCCGTTTCTTCGTCCGCGCAAAATCAGACCCTTAACGCGCCCCGAAACGCTCTGCCACTAAAGTAAGACTCTGCGCCGTTGTGATAGACAAAAACATTGCCGTAACGAAAATCAGCAAAGATGGCACCGCCGAGTTTTCTAATTTCTGAAGGTGTTTTCACCCAGCTCGACGTTTTCGTATCGAACTTTCCCAGGTATTGCAATTCTCGATATTGTTCCTCGGTTAAAATCTCTATGCCCATCTCAGCCGCCAAATCGATCGCGTTATTTTCCGGTTTATGTTCTTTTCTTGACTCGAGCCCTTCGCGATCGTAACAAATACTTCGGCGCCCTTTCGGACTTTCCGCCGAACAATCATAAAAAATATATTCGCCCGTGCTTTTATCAAACCCGACGACATCGGGTTCCCCGCCGGTTCTTTCCATTTCATTCAGCGACCACAATTTTTCGGGATGAGCTTCAAGTTTTGCCTGGACTTGAGACCATTCAAGAACCGGATGACGGTTCATATTTTTCTCAAAACGCATCTTTAATGCGCCGAGTAGTTCATCTCGTTGCGCCGTTGTTAATTCATTTTTATTGATATAATTTGTGCTCATATTTTGAAATTTAAATTAATCTGAGCGCGGTCGGAAACGTTTCGCTTCAGCAAAATGCCACGTTAATTGCGTTTCATCGCTTTGATTTT
>CADEFG010000357.1 GCA_902826505.1 uncultured Acidobacteriota bacterium | reverse complement strand
TGCCGGATCGAGAAGCGCAAGCCACTCTTTTTTCTCCGCTTCGCTCAAACTTTGCCAAACCGCGTTTTTTGACAGATCCGTGCCGTAATGCCGCAGAGCGAGCGTCGAATAAAGTTGGGAAAATGCCTTGCCGCCGTTGCGCGCCTCGATCAACCCCATTTCGGCGATCGCGCGCGCCGTATCTTTTCCGGCAATCGTCCGGTTTCCGCCGACGTCCGCCTGCGCCGCGAGCGCCCGCGCAAAACTGCCCCACGAGAATTCGCCGACTGTCAAGGCGTTGAAAACTAATCTCGGCGGCGGATTCAAAGTTTTGATATCGTCAAAATGCGCCGCGATCTCCCGCGCCATAAAATCCCGAACTTCCGACTTCAGTCTTTCCGTCGAATTCAGGGTTTGCGCCTGATTTGTTTGCGCCGCGAGCGGATTTTGAAAAACAACGCACCAAACGACGGCAAAAAACAGGACATGGAAATAGAATTTTCGTTCTGGCATAAATTATCGTGCGGGTTAGTCAAAATTCTTTTTCGAATTTGTGACGAAAATTTTTGTATAAAACAGAGTTTGCCGCATATTTGCACAAACCACCGGAAACTCTGTTTTATATAAACTTTATTAAAATCCGGCAATCAGAAACCGAATTTTATACCGAGTTGAATACTTCGGGCTTGACCTGACCCATTGACCACCCCGAAGTTGGCATTCGTCACGACCGTTTGAATATTATTAAAATTGTTTCGATTGAAGGCGTTAAAAATATCTCCCTGAATGCGAAGACTTCTCTTTTCACCGAAACTAAACTTTTTGCGAACTGAAAAATCCGTGACGGTAAACAACGGACCCGTGATGATCCCGACGCCGCTCGAACCTAAACGGCTCCCCGGTGCGGCGGCAAAAGCTGCCGGATTGATCCATTGGCGGTTATCTTTGATATAAAGATCGACGCCCTGTACCAAATCTGCCCGGCGCGTGCCGCCAATCGCCGCCGCCGCCGTGATCGTATAGGGTCTGCCCGATTGAACGCGCGTGATCCCGCTGATCTCATATCCGTCGAGTAAAGCCTTAACGAAACCGCTCGATTTTTTGAAAAACGGGACTGTATACGTATAAGTTGCGACAAAAACGTGCCGGCGGTCAAAGCTCGCGACGCCGTAATTGAACTTTCGGTTATTCAAACCTTCTTCCGCTTGTTCGGTCAAAACATTCGCATCGGACAAAACTTTCGACCACGTATAACTCAGCGTTGCCAGAAAATCGCCTTTGCGTTTAGCGGCGTAAAGCTGCATTGCGTAGTAGTGCGACGAAGCATCGCTGACTCTCTGGAGAATTCCCGTGTAGCCTTTGTACGGACGAAGCAACGCGGTATTGACACCCGGATTGGCAAGCTGTACACCGAGCGGGATCGAGTTAAGGTCGATCTGCCGGGTCAGATTGCGCCCGAGATTGCCGACGCCATTGGCTTCGACAAAAATTCCCCAAGGCAGTTCGCGCTGGATGCCGAGACTGAAATTCATCGAGTATGACGCTTCCATATCCGGGCTGATCGTCGTGATGTTGGCAAACGGCGCGATTGCCGATGCCGCGCCGCCGCGAATGTTGGCAAGATTTCCGTTTTCAAAACTGGCGGAATCGACAAACGGCGGATTATTTTCGAGCGGAAAGATAATATTTCCTTCGATGCGGTCGTAATACATTCCGAAACCGCCGCGGATCGCGGTCTTCGAATCGTTAAACGGCGAATAGGAAAATCCGACGCGCGGCATAAAATAATGTTTCGGATTATATAACCCGCGCGGCGCAGCTGCCGGAACATTTGCCAGATTCGGGTTGTTTTGATAGATTTCGGGAACCGGTCCGTTCGGTCGCACCAGTCCGTTATATCGGTTCGAGCCGGGCGTTATAATCACGACCGTGCCGGTGGCGTTCAAACTCACCGCTCTTGCCGGATCGTAAAATGTCGGATCGAAATTGGTAATGACATTTTCCGCCGAATAAAAAGGCGTTCCGTATTGCCAGCGAACTCCGAGTTCGAGACTCAGTTTGCGGTTGACCTTCCAACTGTCCGAAGCAAATGCTTCATATTGTTGAAAACGGAAATGCGACGACGGATCAAGCGCGGCTTCGGTGTAGGTTCTGAAATTGCCGAGCAGCGCGTCGGCGAAAACATTGCCGGTCGTATTCGGGTTTTGCGTGGTCGAATAGTTGACCTGTCCGGCGTATAAAGACCGTCCGTTTTGGTAAATTTCGCTGAAATTAGCCAAACCGCCGAACTTAAAGGTGTGATTGCCGGAAACCCAGGTCAGCGTGTCCATCACCATAAAATCACGCGCCAAAGCGGTTAAAGCGCGCGCCACGCCCGAAAAGTTGGCGACCGTGCCGGTGCCCGCGAAAGTCACATCGGGAATCGAGTTTTCATATTGACCGCCGTTCGGAAAAATTTGCGAAAAAGTATATCCGTAGGTTTCCCGCGCCCAGTAATCCGTACTCGGCACAATCCGCTGATCGGTCCAGGAAGCGTTGAATTTTGCATCGTTGATGAGTGACGGCGTCACATTCCAGAGATAGCCGATCTGAAGCCCGTTGCCCGGACGATTGCGAAATTGCTGGGCGGTCGGGAGCGGCGAATTAATAAACGTTCCGTAAGGTTCGCCGACTCCGTTTTTGTCGTGAATATAGCGCCCGTAAAGGCTGTGTTTGGTATTAAAAAGATAATCAAGCCGGATAAATTCCTGACGAAAATCGCTCGCGACCGGCGGTTGAAAAGTCGCGTTTTGTCCGGTCGGCGTGTTCGTATAGCTCGAAGCCAAGCCGATCATTGTCCGGTAAACGTTCGCCACCGCCAAACCGTTCGGCGTGATGCGCGAGAGCGGAATGCGATTGCGTAAATTGACGTCGTTTCCGCCGAAACAAGCAGTCCGGTTCGCCGCCGAGCAAGTGCCGGTCAGCGTCGGGTCGCGAATAAAACCATCGTCCGCCGTCCCGACAATGCCGTCCGCGCCTCTTAAACGAAACGAAAAATCACCGTTCAATTCGGCAAGCGTCGGCAAGGTTTGGCGATTCGACGCCGCGAACCGATGGATGGATTTCCATTCCTGCCCGAAAAAGAAATAAAATTTGTCTTTGCCGGAGCTGACCATCGGCACGCCTTCTCCGAAATTCAAGAACGGAAGCGGTCCGCCGATGCTGTAGCCGTAATTATGATAGCGCAGAAACGGTTGCGTCGCGGCAAACGCGTCGCGGGCGTCAAACCTGTCATTGCGCAAAAATTCAAAAATCGAACCGCGATAGCTGTTCGTTCCGCGCTTGGTGATAACGTTGATCTGCGCTCCCGAATTTCGTCCGTATTCGGCGGAAAAGTTTGAAGTTTGAAGTTTTACTTCCTGGATAAAATCAACCCCGACATTATTGATCTGACTGGCATTGCTGCCCGCGTTGTTATTATTTCCGCCGTCGACCGTCAGATTATTGGAAACGCCGCGATTGCCGTTAATATTGATCGTGTTCGTTCCCAAATTCGTTTCCAGCGCGTCGTCCGTGGTCGTTACCGCGCCCGGGATCACCGACAGCAATTGATAATAATTCCGTCCGTTCAGCGCCAGATTATCAACCTGCTGACCGTCGATCACTTTGCCGACTTCGCCCGAGGTCGTATTGACCGTCTCGCCGCTTTCCTGAACAACCTCGACAACCTCGGAGATTTGCCCTGTTTCGAGCGCGAAATCGACGGTCAGCCGACCGTCGGCGTTCAGAACATTTCCGGTTTGCACGGATTTCTTAAAATTTTGCACTTCCGCCGAAACGGTGTAAGTGCCGACCGGCAGATTCGTCACAGTATAAAAACCGCTTTCATCGGTCGTCGCCGTCCGCGCAAAGCTGGTCGCCGGATCGCTCACCGTGACGGTCGCGTTCGGGATCGTCGCGCCCGCCGAATCGGAAACCGTCCCGGAAATACGTCCGAAGCTCGTCTGCGCTAAAATATTGGAAACACTGACGAATATCATTAAAATAAGCAAGATGCAAAAAGTCATTCTATGCTTTTGAAAATACCGCAAACCCTTTTTACCACTCATCGAAAGAACCCTCCAAAAATTTTATTTCAGGCAAAATCAGATTGCCTCTGTTGCTGCTACCCTGCTTAATCTTTCAAAACCGACCGCCGAATTTTGAGCAAACTTCACCCTTGCAAAGAACCGGTCGTTTTAAAACCGACCGACTTTGTCGAATAATTTTTTGTCTATCCAGTTTTTTTCTAAGCCACCTTTGGAGCGGCAAAAGCCGGCGCCGTCACCAGTGCGACCGCGCCGCGCAGACGCGGATATTCGTTCGCCGGGACGATCCGGAGCGGTGTCGCCCCAAGGTCTCTGATCAATGTTCTTTCCTTGATCGCATCGCGCACTTGCGGTTCGATCAAGTCCCAAGCCTCGGTTATTTCTCCGCCGAGATAAATCTGCGACGGATCAATCGCATTGATGATCGAAGCCAGCCCAAGCCCGAGATACCGCGCCGTTAAATGCAGCGCCGCGAGCGCTTTGCCGTCGCCGGTGCGGGCGCGTTTGACCAGATCTTCGATCGTAAAATTCGCAGCTTCGAGCGAAAGCGGCTGGCGCGGCGATAAATTTTTGCCGAAATACCGCGAAATCGTCGCCAAATTTGAAATATATGCCTCCCAACAACCGTTGGCGCCGCACGAACAGGGCAATCCGTCAATACTGAGCGGAACATGCGCAAATTCTCCGGCGGTGTTGTGTTTTCCCCGAATCAGCTCGCCGTTGATAACGACGCCGACCCCGACCCCGTCCGAAACGCTGACAAAAACCAGATCGTTATGCGCGTGCATATCGCTGCGCGCCGCCCAGATCTGCGAAAGCGCACACGCCTTTCCCGAATTTTCGATGTGGATCGGAATATCTTCGAACTCTTCGCGTAAAAGCGCGCGCAGATCGACATTCCGCCAACCCAAGGTCGGCGCGTGGAGGACTTTTCCGGTTTTGATGTCGGTCATTCCCGGAACCACCAAGCCGATTCCGTCGCATTCGGAAACCTCTTCGTTATCTTCGAGCAACTGTTTGATCAGTTTGCTTAAGGTTTTAATAAATTTTTCGGGTTCGAGATCGGTCGGAAAGCTGACGATGTTCTCAAGCTGTTTGCCGATCATGTCCGTCATCATCAAATATGTCCGGGTCGCGCGAATGTCAACGGCGATCGCACACCGCTGATGTGAATTCAAATATAAAAATGTCGGTCGTCTGCCGCGTTTCGCGTCGTTGCCGGTCGCCCCTTCGCGCACCAAGCCTTCTTCCAGTAAGTCATTGATCAAAAAAGTGATATTCGCCCGGTTGGTATCCATTAAGCGCGACAGATCGGCACGGGAAACCGGCTGGTGTGTGCGAATCAGCGTCAACGCGATCTGCCGGTTGATCTCGCGCGAAGTCCCGCGTGTGGCAGTTGTAAAACTTTTCGGATTTATCTTTCGCATATTGTTTAATGTTTTAACAAAATAAGCCAACCTATTTTGAAATGTGTTTTTTCAGTCTGCAAAGAATTCAGGTAAAATTTTCGACTTTCACACAAAACAATCAGCAAAGCGGGTTTTATCAAAAAATTATTATGAAAGAAAACTTTTTAATGAATCAACAAATCGAATGAATTTGTTTAAGTTTTTAACATAATGCAAAACTTTACCTGGCTTGTCAAGAATATTTTTCATCGAACCGATTAAATTA
>CADEFG010000356.1 GCA_902826505.1 uncultured Acidobacteriota bacterium | reverse complement strand
TTGATAGGCGTTTGATTGGCCGTCTAGATTTGACGGCGCCCGCACCAAAGACGCGGTTTGCTCAAAAGTCAGGGCTTTTTCAAGCAGTTCGCGGCGCAGGTTTTCAAGCTGTGCGCCGGTCATTTTGCTTTCCCGCAGCGAAAACGCGCTGTATTCCGCCAAACCTTGCGAAAGCCACGCGTCGTCAAACGATTTCAAACCGACCGTCAAACCCCACCATTGCATCGCCGCTTCGCGCTGCAGACGTTCCTCGACCGAATCACGCGATTCGTCGAACAGGCGGTTCGCCATAAAGATCATCCCTTGCGCCGAATAATACTCAAGACTGTCGTCGTCGATCTGCGCGACGATCAATTTCTTTCCGCCGTTCGGCGCGCCGTATTTTTTCGTGTAAAAATCGAGCGCGCGACCGAGGGTTTCGCCGTATTGCGTGACTAAGGTTTCATTCGCGGCTTTTGTATAAAATTGCAGTTCGTATTCGCCGAACCGCAAGGATTTTGTCGTGTAGCGGTCGTAGGAAAAATTGCCGATGAGCGCGGGTTTGCTTTGGACGAAACGATATTTTCCGCCAACGCTTGTGACCGGCAGATCGCTGTAACCCGCCAGAGTATAACCGGCGGGGATCGAAATATTGATGTCCGAGGTTGCCCGGTCGGCGGCATATTCGTGAAACGGAAACCAACGCGCCGCATAAAGCAGATAACCGTTGTTCGCGCCGACATAGGCAAGCCGTTTCGTCAGAAGCGGTCCGCCTTCCGCTGTCACGAGAACGCCGCTGTATTTAAAGCGCAGCGTGACGGGCGTTCCCGCCGCGACCGTCTCGCCAAGATCAACCTTGACGCTCGGACCGAGATCCGAAACACCGACGCGGTCTTGCACGAACGTCACTTGGTTCGCTGAACCCGCCAGAGGTTTCGGCGTTGCTTTGGTTTTCGGCGTGGTCGTGGCGGCGGTCGGCAAGGCGGCAGAGGAATTCTGGCGCGTGATGCTTTCGATATTCAACGAACCGTTCAGTTCGAACGCGATATTGCGAGTTTCCGAGGCGGGCGTGAATGTCACATCAACCGTTGCCGTCAGTTTGTTTTCGTTCGGCGCCAATTGAACATCCATTTTGTAATCGGAAATGTCGAAGGCAGTCCGCTGAACCTGCTGCGCGGCGGCTGTGAATGTCAAAAAAACGGCGACGGAAACGACTCCAAACACCCGAAAAATGTTTTCTCTAAGATTTCTCATTGATTTACCGTAACTTAAAAATTTTTTACCTAATGGTTTCGCTTTTTTATGATGTTTCAAATTGTCAATACGTTTGCCCGCCGTAAAAATACTGTTTCAGTCGCTCAGAAAATCCACCGAAACGACCTTTTCCGCAATCTTTTTGCCAAGACTGGCGACCGCTTGATGCTCGGGATGAACCGTGTAAAAGTCCAGCGCCGCGCGGTCGGGATAAACCGCCACCAACCCCGTATCGAACGAGCGTTCGAGATGCAGCACGTCGCGCCCGACGTGAAAGCTCAAAATATTCGGAATAACGTTCGCCAGGGCGCGCAGCTTTAAGACGTGTTCCGCGCGCTCGGCATCGGACGTTTCCGCCTTGTATTTCCAGCAAACAATATGTGTCAGCATATTTTGAGATTATAAAAGAAGATTCTCTTTATTCATATCGAATCCGTTTGTTTTCACAAAATTTGTTGTCATAAATTTTTGCCGACGGGGTTTTATTCTCGGAGTTTTTATATTTTTTACAAAGGTTAATCTAAAAATGAAAGCAATCAAATTACTAATTTCACTGCTGTTTTTGACAATCACGGGCTCCGCCCAGAGCGATTTGCCCGTCATCAGATCGAACGCGGCGGTGATCAGTATTCAGGACGGCGCGAATCTGAAAAAGAACAACTGGAGTTTGGCGCCGGAGGCGAAACCCGATATTTACGAAGCCGAATTGATCGACGGCAAACCGCATAAAGTCACGTTTCTGACCGATCTCGATTCGATCAGTTTCGAGGTCGAAGAAGGCAAGAGATACGACTTTATCATTCAATTCGGCGAGACGAAATGCTACACGCAGATCATCGGCGTCAGATTCACACCCGCCGCCGTTTTCGACGAAAAATACCGGACGGCGCGAACGGGCAAAACTTTTATCGATATTCCCGAAGTTTACGAGCTTGTCAATATTGCAATTGCGATGACGCCGACCGGCATTAATGATAAAAATCTGATCTTTCAAAACTCGGATTATTACAAACGCGTGCGCGCCTGGTTTGATAAATACCAAAATCATCCGCTGCTTGCCGCGCTCGATGCGGAACTTAAAAAAGATCAGTATTTCAACCTGAAAATGAACGGCAATGCCTTCGAGTTCGACAAAAACGGCAAGATCGTCCAAAGCAAAGTTTTCGACCGTACGGGCTGGGGCGCGAAAAATATTCTGCGACCGTTTTTAAACGCGTTGCAGTCATTTTCCGACACGACAAATTTTCGTAAATTTTACAAAGAAAACCGCAAAACTTACGACGAGCAGATCCGTTTTTACCGCGAAACGGCAGACATCGCCGAGATGAAACGGTGGCTCGACAAAAATTTTCCGAGCTCGAAAGATTACGACAGCTACAACATCATTTTTTCGCCGCTCGTTTCCTACAATCAAAGCACGATCTGGTTTGAAAGCAACGGTTTCAAAGAACTTCAGCCACACGTCAATTTCCCGTATCCGCAGGATTTGGACAGATTTTTCAAAGACGTCAAACTTTCCGAAAAAGCCGGAACAATCTTTCGCGGCAACATCGTTTTTACCGAGATCAATCACGGCTACATCAATCCCGAAGCCGAAAAATACGCCGAGCGCATCGGCAAAGCGATCAGCAACCGCGATCATTGGGTCGATAAAACCCGCTCTGCCAATTATTACGGCGGCAACGCGGCTTTTAATGAATATATGAACTGGGCGTTGGTGAGTTTGCGAATCGTCGATTACGTTCCGGCGGAAGAACAGGACAAATTGATCGCGGCAATCGATGAGATGATGACGCGGCGGCGCGGTTTTCCGCAGTTTGCCGCGCTCGATAAATTCTTGATCGAACTCTACAAAACCAGAAAACCGAACCAAACGCTCGCCGATTTGTATCCGCAGATCATCGAATGGTTCGAGAAAAACAATCCGAATCAATAAAAAGTAAGTGGTGAGCGGTGAGCAGTTAAATTGTCAAACTACTTACCGCTTACCGCTCACTTCTTCACACCATTGGCGCGTCACTTCGTGGCGATAGGCAAACATCTTTTCGAGTTTCGGCACAACGACCAGCGGCGCGGCGAGCCTGCCTAAAAAACTCAGCGGCGGTTCATATTCGATCTCATCTCTTAAACATGCTCCGTCCGCGTGCGGCAAAATAATATGCCGGTGCCGCCAGCTCGCGAAAGGACCGGAAATCTGGACGTCTTCAAACATTTTCGGCGGTTCGTATTTCGTATGTTCGGCAACCCAGCGCGACGGGAAAACGCCGAAAATCTTTTGCTCGATGATCGCCCGCGAACCGATTTTGGAAATATCGGCTTTTTGAATGATCCGAGCATTTTCCCACGGCGGCAGCAATCTCTCGAACGCGTCCCCTAATTCGTGAAAAGCAAAAACGCGTTCGGGCGCGGCTTTGATGATTGATTCTTTAATAAATTTCATTTTCCTTCCCTTTTTTCGATTGCTCAAACGGCAAAATCTGTCTTATACTCAATCATTTCGTAACCACTCGATCAACAAATGAATCTTTTAGCCAATAATCGAATCCCTTCGCTCGACGGATTGCGGACAATTTCCGTCGCGCTCGTCGTGCTCAGCCATTTTCTTCCGGCGGTCGGTAATTTCAGCAACGTCGGAATGCTCGGCGTCAAATTCTTTTTTGTCATTTCGGGTTTTCTGATCACCGGATTATTGCTCAAGGAAATCGACAAAACATCTGATATAAATCTTATCAAATTTTACTTTCGGCGGACTTTGCGGATCTTTCCGCCCTATTATTTCTATCTGCTCGTGATATTTATCGCGTTGAAATTCGAGATTATTTCCTTTACGGAGAGCTTCAAATCTTCGCTGACCTACACGAGCAATTATTTTGTTCCCGAAACCTGGAATCTGCTGCATACCTGGTCGCTCTCGGTCGAAGAACAGTTTTATCTGATCTTTCCTTTTGTGTTGATTTTTCTGGGAACCAGAAAAATCGGCTGGCTGCTGGTCGGATTGATCATAATTTGTCCGCTTTTAAGACTTGCCGATTACGGGCTTTACAGCGAAAGCGCGAAAATGTGGATTTATTACGGTTTTCACGCCAACGCCGACGGACTCGCAACGGGTTGTCTGCTCGCGGTTTTCTATGAACGTCTTCACAAAAACGAATTTTATCTGCGAATTCTCGATTCGCGTTTGTTCCTGATCGTGCCGCTTTTGCTGGTGACGGTCAATTCCCTGACCGAACCGCGCCGCTTTTATCTCGGCGCGACTTTTACGATCAGCAATTTTCTGATCGCGCTCTGCATTGACTGGGCGATCACAAATTACAACCACAATTTTTTCGGCAGATTTTTAAATACCGCGCCGATGGAACAGATCGGCGTCATGAGTTATTCAATTTATCTCTGGCAGCAGCCTTTCCTCAATCACGACACGGTTCTCTGGTTTAACACGTTTCCATATAATTTTATCGGCATCGCGCTCTTTAGCTGTCTTTCGTATTTCGCGGTCGAAAAACTTTCGCTTCGCTGGCGCGGTAGGCTCGAAAAAAGATTTTTCAAGAAAAAACCAAAACTCGAACCTCTTTCGGCTTTAGAGGTTACTACCGGTTAAAGACTGTCAACGACGCGTCTGATTCCGTCTTTAATCAAATTGACGTTGAAATTTATCAATAAACCAAGCTTTTTCTCGGTCAGACGCAAATACGTCAAAAGAATTTTGCTGTGTACGGGCGCCACGGCTTCGATTGATTTGATCTCGACAACGACTTTATTTTCGACGATCAGATCGGCACGAAATCCGACTTCGAGTCTGACATCTTCATAAACCACCGGAATCGGCTGTTCGCTGACGACATTTAGTCCGCGCTTTTTCAATTCGTAAGCGAGAGCCGCCTGATAAACCGATTCAAGAAGTCCGGGACCTAATGTTTTGTGAACTTTTAGAGCACAATCAATGATTATTCCTGAAATGTCGTTTTCATGCATAACTTTTATTTTTCAGGCAGAGGCACAGAGTTCGCAGAGAGATTTTGAGAATTTACAATTTAGTTTTATTACTTAACTCGCTGAAAATCAACAAAAAAAACTCTGCGTCCTCTGCGCCTCTGCGTGAAACATCTTTCATATTGTCTGATTCAACAAATCCCAAACCTTCCGCAAATGCCGCTCTTCGACGCGAATACTGCCGACCGAAAGCCGGAGCGTAAATTTTCCGCCGAGTTTCGTGTGCGACAAATAAGCCTCGCCCGACGCGTTGATCTCGTTCATGATTTTTTCATTTAATGCGTCTAAATCGTCAACGTTTTTCGGCGTTGCGCGAAAACAGCAAAGCGCGAACGGGACGGGCGCGAGCATTTCAAAATCGGGCGAATCGTCAACCCAGCTCGCAAAAAGTCTGGCTAAACGACAATGTTCGCGGATGCGCGCGATCAAGCCTTCCTGCCCGAAATAACGCATCACGAACCATAATTTAAGCGAGCGAAACCTTCGCCCGAGCTGAATTCAATA
>CADEFG010000355.1 GCA_902826505.1 uncultured Acidobacteriota bacterium | reverse complement strand
TCAGTTTTTATCAAAGATCTGTTTTTCTAACAAGTTTTGTCAGATACTATAATTTTACTCGTAACAGCCATTTTTATTTTTGCCGGCGGTTCAGCATCAGGTCAGAGCCTCAAGCGAAATGAAGTGCTCGAACAGGAAATCAGACGGCTCGATCTGGCGCACGCCGACGCGATTCTGCGGCGCGACACGGAAGCCTTAAAGAAACTGATTGCCGAAGATGCCGTCACCAATCATCCGACCAACAAAGTCGTCAAAGAAAGAGAAGGAATCTTGGAGATGATCCGCACGGGCGTCATCAATTATTCATCATTCGTTCGCGAACCGGAAACGTTTTTGTTCTACAAAAACACGGTCATCGTCATGGGACACGAAACTTTAAAACCGACCGGCGATGCGCCAAATGCGGGCAAAATCATCCAACGTCGCTATACAAACGTCTGGATGAAACAAAAAGGCAAATGGCTTCTCGCTGTGCGCCACGCCAACATAGTTTGTTCGAATTAAATGGCAAATGGTTTTCAATTATGTGCTGGCAGAACAAATTCAAAAGATCAAACGATTTTTTTAATTGCGATTATTAAAATCAAATCAAGCGGAAAAATTATTTACCGCTTCCGCTCGGAATATCGAAATTATTGCTTGTTCCAAAGCGTTCTTAAAAAGACTCTCATACCTTAAATTGCGGTGTTAAGAATTTTCGGAAACCCTCATAATTTGCCGCCATTTCACGAGAATCGGTTCGCAACCAGCGAAAAATAGAAGAAGCCTTACGAGGAATCGCAAGGCTTCTTCTATTTGGGGTAGCGATTCAAATTAGGCTTTCGCTTCTTCGGCTTTGGCTTTCTTTTCGCGTTTGATGCCGCCGATCTGGACGAGGTTTTCGCCCTTGATGCTGTTTTTCTCTAAAACCATTTGTTGATAGAGTTTCTTCATCATCTGCATTTCTTCGGCAGCCGTTTTCGGTCCTTCCATTTCCGGTTTGTTCGGACGCGAAAGGTCGACTTCGTTTAAGATCAGATTGTGCGAGGCATCACCGAGCGCGACTTCCTTACCTTTCGCGAAAACTTCGTGGCGACCGTGTTCTTTATACCATTGGGCAACTGTGGCATTTTGATGCATATGCTCGATGATGTTGCGCCAGCCGATGCCGGTATTGTAGGCGCAGAACGAAATTTCGCCTTCCTGTGTGCCGTAGGGAATGATACACATTTCGGTGCGGCGGAAATCGTAGTTGAAAAGATCCTGGAACCACATTCCCGCGATAAACAGGAAGTTCCACGGGTCTTGACGACGTTTCTCGATGTCTTCGATCGTCCGATCGGGACCGACTTTGCCGTAATCTTTGCCCGACAAACCGAAAGATTTATCGAATTTCTTCAGGATTCCGCCGAGCGTCAGGCTTTCGGGCGCGCCATATGGATTGTAGTTTTTCAAAAGCGCCAAGCCCATCATGATATTTGAAAACCATTTACCGCGATTCGTGTCGGTAATGTGCTTCATATCTGTGACCAATCCCTGAATGCTCAAAAATTGCGGGACGGGCGCCATTTCCTTTGTTTCTTTATTGACCATCACGGCAGTTCCGACACCGCAGTTCGGGTGACAGCCGCAGGAAACTTGTCCCCATTCGGCATCGGGTCCATGAACGACATCGGCGAAATCGGCAAACGCGCCCATTAGAGAAAGCGGGAACCAATCGCGCGTCGGTTCGGTAATGCCAACCTGTTTTTGAACGTCTTGCGCGAGATGCGAGAGCGTGTAGCGCTGCTGCAAACGACGCTGCTCGGTAATATGTTCGTCGCGTCCGGTAAACGAAACGGGCTGGAACGCGATAAATGATATCTTTTTGGGATTTTCGAGCGCAAAACGAATGATCGTGCCGACCTGATCGTTGTTGACGCCATTGACGAGCGTTGTTACCAAGATAATGTCAACGCCGGCTTCGTGCAGATTGTTGATCGCGCGGAGTTTAACGTCGAATAAATTGCCGATCTGTCTGTGCGAGTTGGCATCGTTACCGATACCATCAAATTGCAGATAGACGAAACGAAGACCGGCTTCAGCGGCTTCGCGGCAGAATTCTTTCGATTTAGCGAATTCGATTCCGTTGGTCGCCGCTTGAACCGAGTTGTAACCGACTTTTCTGGCGTAGCGAACGGCTTCCAGAAAGTAAGGCGAAAGCGTCGGCTCGCCGCCCGAATACTGGACCGACATCTGGCGACGCGGTTTGATCGAAATCGCATTGTCGAGAATTTCGGCGACATCTTCCATCGAAAGCTCGTGCACGAATCCGACCTGGTTCGCGTCCATAAAACACGGGTCGCACATCATATTGCAGCGGTTCGTTAAATCAACCGTTAAAACGGCGCCGCGTCCGTATTTGATTGATGAAGTGCCGTGATTATGAAGTTTTTCGTCGTTGTGCGAACTCATATCGCGTCCCGGAAACAAGTCTTCGATATGTTTCAGAAATGCCGAATCGATCGCCATTAAATCTTCAAAATGTCCGTGTTCGGGACAATCTTTGATCATCCAGATCTGACCGTCGCGTTCGATGATCTGGGCTTTGATTTCGCCGACCTTGTCATTGATCAGCGTTGAAACGTCGCGTTTGCCGCTTAAAATCTCTTCGCGTGCCTCGATGACACTGTTCGGGCAAAGCGAATCGGTCGTGCGCGGAAAACCGAGCGTCGGTTTTGATTTTTCCCAAGATTTCAAAATCGGCTTGTCTGCCCATTTCGGTATGAAAGAGGCATTCGGCTTGTATTGGTTGACCGATTTGATGGCGTTAAATAAACCGCCGGCAATGTATGTTAATCCCTTTTCAAAATGTTTTACGGGTCTCATAAATATATTCTCCCAAATGATTACTACTTTTTATTATGTCTGAATATGTTAAGCAATGAATTTTACTAAATCGGATGATGTTATTCCCTTAAACTTACTATAAAGCTATTGCAAAAAGTGTGCCTTTGTTTGATGAAAGGTTAAGGTATTTGTTTTCTTATATATAAGAGTAATAGAGGAAGAAGATTTAATTTACAACTTTGTGTCAAATTGCCACAAAGGATGGTTGGTTTTAGATAAGTTGTGATTTTGACACAGATGTTTTGTAAAAATAGATTTTAACTTTAGATTGATTAAAAAAATCTGTCGAAAATATTTAAGCAATGGTTTAATAGTTTTTCACAGCTGTTGAAAACTACTCTGCCCCAATATATTGAAAAACATTCTGTATTATTGCAATATTAGTACATAAAGCATTGTTTGCGGAATTTTGTTCACCTTTTGTTTGCTTTTAAGCACTTAATTTAACTCTTACTTGAGGAAAAAATTATAAACTGTTGTAAACAAGCTTGTTATCTTAATAGCAGGTGTCTTTACACGAAAAATTTATTATGCTAAATTTTGTTTCACCTTCAAGGAATATAGGGTCAAGAATTAGACATTCAGTCGATAACTATTTCAACAGTAATCTTGTTGATTAATTAATAGAAACAGTAAACGGCGGTTTTGAAGATATTTTCTTTTATTTGTAACTATGTCCATACGCTTTGGAACATCAGGCTGGAGAGCAATAATTGCCGATGATTTCACATATAAAAATGTTGAGCTCGTGACCGAAGCGATATGCAGTTATTTGACAGATAATTTTGGCGAAGGTGAAAAGACACTGATTGTCGGGCACGATTCGCGCTTTATGGGCGAAAAGTTCTCCGGAGTGGCGGCAGAGATTGCCAAACGAAAAGGCTTTCACGTTTTGCTTTGTAATCATCCGACACCGACACCGACAATTTCACACGCAATCCGAAATCAAAAAGCGGTCGGCGGTCTAAATTTTACTGCCTCGCACAATCCGCCCGAATATCAGGGAATTAAATTCTCGACTTCTGACGGTGCCCCGGCTTTACCTGAAATAACGAAGCAGATTGAAAGTCTTATTGAGAATAAGACGAAGGTGGCAGATGCTGACCACGGCTCGATAGCGGAATTTGATGCGCGTCCCGATTATCTGGACGATTTGAAAACTAAAATACGTTTTGACGACATCGCCCGGGCGAAAGGGAAGTTTGCTTACGACGCACTGTGGGGCACAGGTCGCGGATATTTGGATAAGATCCTGCGCGATTACGGGTTGGAGGTCGAAACGATTCACGATTGGCGCGACGTCACGTTTGGCGGGAAATCACCCGAACCGAGCGAGAAACAAGTCGGCGAGCTCGTCGAAACGGTTAAAGCCAAAGGTTTGACATTGGGTTTAGCGACCGATGGTGATGGCGATCGATTCGGCATTATTGATGCGAACGGCGATTTTATCCAGCCGAATCATTTGATCGCAATTTTAACCGATTACCTGGCTGAATCACGCGGTTGGACACTCGGAGTTGCCAGAAGCGTGGCAACCTCGCATCTGGTTGACAGAGTCGCTCAAGCGAGAGGCTTGAAGTTATACGAAACGCCGGTCGGTTTTAAGTTTATCGGCGAATTGATAAATAAAGACGAGATTATTTTAGGCGGTGAAGAATCCGCCGGTCTTTCGATCCGTGGACATTATCCCGAAAAAGACGGAATTTTAGCCTGTCTTTTAGCGGTCGAAGCCGTCACTGTCAGAGGAAAGAGTCTGACCGAGCAGTTGAACGAACTTTATGCGCGCGTCGGAAAACTCGAATCGGGCAGAATCGGAGTTAAACTTAACTCGGAAGTTGCCGATAAGTTAAAAGAGAAGCTTTTACAAGAACCGTCGGAAATTGGCGGACGAAAGATTGAAAACATAAATCGAATGGACGGCGTGAAATTTATTTTCACAAACGGAAGCTGGATGTTGATGCGACCGTCGGGCACGGAGCCACTGGTCAGAATTTACGCCGAATCCGAAAACAAACAAGAATTGGAGGTGCTGCTTGAGCAAGGTCGTCGCTACTTACTGGAATAATTCACAAACAATCTCAACCCCGGCAAGAAATTATCGAAAACCGGCGAGACGCACTGAAAGTTCAACTCCCCACTGGTTTTTATTTGTCGTAGTTGTTTCGATCACATTTTTGCTCTGTTTGGCGATAAATTTTCGCGCTCTTTCGGAAATGAACGCGGAAGCCACGCAGAATATTCAGTTGAATGCCGAATTTGAAAAATTGTCAGGTGAGAATCTCGCTTTGCAGGAAGAGGTTCACAACCTGAAGAACGATTCAAAAGCGATTGAGCGCGAAGCGCGGAAAATCGGGATGAGTCGTCCGAATGAAAAGATTCTTGTGCCGACGAATTGAACTTAAATTGCGGAGAAGTTTGATTCGTTGACACAGATAGCCCTGCCTTGTTGATAATCCGCCTTTTGCCTGTCCGCTCCGCGTTGCCTACAGCTATGCCATCCGCCTAAAATCGCGGCTTCGAGTGACCCGAAACTCGAAGCCGCACTTCCCTTTTAAAGGCACCATATTTTCATATTAAAAGTTAAAACATTTTTAAATAAACGATTTTTCCTGAAATTTTACTTGCAATATTTATTTAATAGTTATATACCTACTGGTAGGTATTGAGTATGCGAAAGGAAAACATTCAACAAACAAAAGAACATATTCTAGACGTCGCGCGAAAGGAATTTTTCAGTAAAGGTTACGGTGCGGCTTCGATCAACACGATCGTTGATGCGGCTGATGT
Source organism: uncultured Acidobacteriota bacterium (assembly GCA_902826505.1). GTDB lineage: Bacteria > Acidobacteriota > Blastocatellia > Pyrinomonadales > Pyrinomonadaceae > JAFDVJ01. The sequence goes on along the minus strand of CADEFG010000355.1, from coordinate 83 downwards.
GACAAAACCAACGGTTTATTATCATTTCAAAAACAAAGAAGGCTTGTTCAATGCGCTGGTCGAAGAAGCTTATTTACGCAGTT
>CADEFG010000354.1 GCA_902826505.1 uncultured Acidobacteriota bacterium | reverse complement strand
GTTCGGACGAATCGGGACGGCAAATCGTCGAGATCGCCAAAACATTTGCCGCCGCGCACGAACTCGGAATGGCAACGATTCTCTGGTGTTATCTGCGGAATCCGAAATTCAAAGGCGCGGAAGGCGATATGCACACGGCGGCGGATTTGACCGGACAGGCAAACCATCTCGGCGTGACGATTCAAGCCGACATCATCAAACAAAAACTGCCCGAACGCAACGGCGGTTATAATATGCTCAACGTCGAAAGCAGCTACGGCAAAACGAATCCGAAAATCTACACGGATCTAACCACGGATAATCCGATCGATCTCGTTCGTTATCAGGTGGCGAATTGCTATATGGGACGCGCTGGATTAATCAATTCGGGCGGCGAATCAAAAGGCGAATCGGATTTGGCAGACGCTGTCCGCACCGCCGTTATCAACAAACGCGGCGGCGGAATGGGTTTGATTTCGGGACGCAAGGCTTTTCAGCGTCCGACCGCCGAAGGCGTCGAGCTGCTGAACGCGATTCAGGATGTTTATTTGGCGAAAGAAGTGACGGTCGCCTAAATAAATATCAATTTTCATCTGAAAACTTGCACGAATTAATTTTTGTGCAAGTTTTTTTATTTTTTTCTGAATCCGATTTTTAGAAACTCACGAAAGTAAATTTAAGGTTAATTTTAACCGTTCGAAAATTTTAAAGAACAAGAGAGGGAAGTTATGAAAAAATTAGGTTTAGCAGTATTTGCACTGGTAATTAGTTTTGGTTTCGGAATCACTAACGCAGCGGCACAGGACATGATGAAAAGCGACAATCCGATGGTCGGCGGCGCGGCGATGTATAAAAACAAAGACATCATCGACAATGCCGTCAATTCAAAAGACCACACGACGCTCGTCGCGGCGGTCAAGGCGGCAGGCTTGGTTGAAACGCTGAAAAGCAAAGGACCTTTCACGGTTTTTGCGCCGACCAACGCGGCTTTCGACGCGCTTCCGGCAGGCACGGTCGACACTTTGCTCAAACCCGAAAATAAAGCAACTTTGTCCAAAATTCTGACCTATCACGTCGTCGCGGGAAATATGGATTCAAAATCAATCGCCAAAGCCATCAAAAAAGGCAACGGAACGGCAACTTTGACGACCGTCGCGGGCGGAATTTTGACGGCTAAAATGGACGGTTCGATGTTGGTTTTAACGGACGAAAAAGGCGGAATGTCGAAAGTCACGATTGCTGATGTCAAACAATCAAACGGTGTCATTCACGTAGTTGATACGGTTTTAATGCCTAACTAACGAAAGAATTGCTTTCGTTAATTAAAGAAAAGCGCGTAGCTTCCGCAAGAGCTACGCGCTTTTCTAAACTTTAAAATTACTTTTTGACAACCGAATAGCTTTTGTAGATCGTTTCGATCCACGCCTCGGTTTTGATAAATCCCGAGCCCCATTCCTTATATTTTTCGGGAAAACCTTCTTTTTTGATGTCGTCGAGCGATTTGGTTTTCATCTTTTCGCGGACGATCGAGGTGGTTTCCAAAAGCATCTGGTGATAGGTTTTCAAATCGTTGACGGTCGAAATCGCGCCGTGTCCGGGGATCAGTTTGGCGTCCGCCGGAATCGTTTTGATCAATTCGCCGATATTTTTCGCCAGCCCTTCGACACTTCCGCCGCTGTTTAAATCAACAAACGGAAAGCGTCCGACGAAAAAGTCATCGCCGAGATGAACGACATTTGACGCGGTGAAAAACAAAACCGTATCGCCGTCGGTGTGTCCGCTCGGATAATAGACGGCGCGAACTTCCTCGCCGTTAAAATGAATCGACAAACCTTCGTTATAAGTAATCATCGGCAGACCGACCGGCGCGAGCGGTTTAAATTCTCTGCCGCCCGAATTCGGAGTTGACAGCCGCGTCCTGACGTTCGTGTGCGCGATGATGATCGAATCCGCGCCGAAAACCGGGTTGCCGCCCGAGTGATCGCCATGCCAGTGCGTATTGAACAAAAAGCGCGGTTTGTCCGAGCCGAGTTCTTTGAGCGCAGCTTTGATTTTATCGGCGATTCGCTCAAATTGATCGTCAATCATCAAAATCCCGTCCTTGCCGACCGAAACACCGATATTCCCGCCCTGCCCGAAAAGAACATAGACATTGCCCGCCACTTTTTCGGTTTTGATGACCACATCCTGTTGATTGTTCGAATGCAGGTGATCGCCTTTGAGCAAAGACGTATGCGCCGAAACGAGCGAAACGCCGGCGAATAACGCAACGATACTAAACAAAATTTTTCGCATTTTTTCTCCTTTATGTTGAAATATTTGAACTTTTTAAAAGAATATCACGCCCGAAAAAATTTTAAAGAACCGTTCGAAAAAAAATTGCATCCGTTTCATTCTGAGCGGCGAAAATTTCTCTGTAACGAACTTTTTTGATTCAAACAAATTTAAGGAGCGTAAAAAAATGAAAAGACTTTTAATAATGACGGCAATTGCCCTGTTTTGTTTTAGCGCGGCGTTTGCTCAAAACACGAATTCCGCAGAAACAAAGGAAAAAACGCTTTATCAGCGGCTCGGCGGTTATGATGCGCTGGCAGCGGTTTCGGACGATTTTATAACGCGGCTCGCGACCAATAAATTGCTTGGTCGTTTCGTTGTCGGGCTGAGCGACGATTCAAAAAAGAAATTGCGCCAGCATTTTGTCGAATTTCTTTGCAATGCAACGGGCGGTTCGTGCGTTTATATGGGACGCGATATGAAAACCGTCCACACCGGACTCGGCATCAGCGAGGAAGACTGGAAAGAATCGGTCAAACTGCTGATCGAAACGCTCGATAAATTCAAAGTGCCCGAAAAAGAAAAGAACGAAGTTTTGACGGCGGTCAGCAGTTTGAAAAAAGATATTGTCGAAAAGAAATGAAAGCCAGGTGAGAAGCTGAATGTATTTTGTGGTCAGTTCTTAACTTCTCACCTCTTAAATAAATCTTCCCTGCGTCATCTGATAAACGCCGGTCAGAAACGGGTTCGTCATTTTTTCGTGGGCAATCGTCGTTTCGCCTCCGTGTCCGGAATAAACCGTAAAATCGTCGCCGAGCGTTAAAATTTTTGTATTTATCGAATCCATTAACTGCTCGAAATTTCCGCCCGGCAAATCCGTTCTGCCGATCGAACCTTCAAACAAACAATCGCCGACGAAAACTTTTTTATGCGTTTCTTCCGCCAAAACAATATGTCCGCGAGTGTGTCCGGGGCAATGTAATATTTTGAAACGCAGGTTTCCGACCGTATAAATTTCGCCGTCCTGCCAGTTTCGCGTCAATCGCGGCGGCGCGGCGTATTCAAAACCGAGAATTTTTAACTGATGTCGCGGAATGCCCAAAAACAAAGGCTGTTCGGGAAGTCCGTAGTAAAAATCCTCGTCGTCTTTGTGCAGAAGAATCTCTGCTTGCGGAAATCTTTTGTGCAGATCTGCCGTTCCGCCGACGTGATCAAAATGCCCGTGCGTCAGCGTGATCGCCTGCAGCGCGAAACCGTTTTCCCCTAAATAGGATTCGATTTCGGACGTGGCTTCACCCGGATCGATGCAGATCGCCGTTTTTGTTTCTTCGCAAACAACGACGCGGGTGTTTTGCTGAAAAGGTGTTAAGACAAATGTTTTGATAATCATTCTTTTACAAGTTTATCCAAATATTTTTCCGCTTCAAAATCCTCTGCTTTTCTATCTTTTAAAACGAACAAAATTGCCTGGCGGTAGGTTTCAGCCGTCGGTAATCCCGTAAAACAAGGCGTTTCGATTTCCGAAAGACTCAGATAACTTACCAAAATATTCAAAAGCATCCATAAAAGCGTTTCTTTTTTTGTACCGATCGGATTGTGTTTATAGATTTTATCGCGGTCTTGGTCAATGCCTCTGCAAATACGCGAAAACTCCTTTTCACTGATTTTGGTCATAGATTAAATTAAAACACAAAAAGTCGGTTAACTGAACGAAAAGCGGACATTTAGCCGTTTGATCTTTAAAACTGTATGTAAAACTTACACTTACAATCACCAGCAAAAATGCTCCAAAAATGTCCCAAAAGCCAGTTATTACGGGCATTTCGTAAATTCGACAGAATTTTTCCTTTTTTGGCACAATGCTTGCTTAATAAGAAAACCATAAAAAGGTGGTCAATCGGAAAATCTCGGAAGGACAGCGAAGGACAACTTTTAAACGAGCAAGGGCAGGTAATCAAGGGGTTATAGGCAAGGGTGAAAATATATGGCAAACGCGTTGATAAACGAAAAATTTCGGTTAATAACGAGTTTGTTTGGTAAGGGCAGTAATTTTGACAAGGGAACTTTCGGCGAAAAGGTCGGCTTGTTTTCAAAAATCTTTGGTTGTGGGCATCAAGATTTAAGCCGACCTTTTTCAAACGGAAAATTCGGGTATCGCGTTTGTTTAAGGTGCGGGGCGAGAAAACAATTTAACGTCGATACGCTTGAGACTTTCGGTAGTTTTTATTTTGCACCGGTTGAGAAATCGGATTTGAAAATTGGTTTTTAGTTTTAGTTTTGAAAAGTAAATCTTTGAAGCGCACACAATTTATTATCGGGTGAACGTTTCATTTATCTTCTATCTCATATTCAAATTAATTAACGCTTTTTAGCTTTGCTTTTCAAGCCTTTAGCCGGAGTCAACGCGGGTTGACTCCGGCTAAATTTTTTTAAATCAGCTCTTCATACATCAAATAGTGAGAGGCTTTCATTCCGAGCTTTTCATAAACCGTTTGTGCCCGCTCGTTTGCTTTTTCAACGTAAAGCCGAAACCCGCAAACGTCTTTTTTCTCAAGCGCCAGCTCTTTAACAAATTCATACAAAAGACGATAAATTCCGCGACCGCGAAATCCGGGCAAAATATAAACACTTTGAATCCACCAAAACCAGCTGTCGCGCCAATCGCTCCATTCAAAAGTTATCATCAAACCGCCCGCGATCTGACCATTTTCTTCTGCCACCACATAAAAACCTTTCTTTTCATCGTGAAAAACCGACTCGACACCGCTTTGCAAAATCTGTGTGTCGAGATTTTTACCTTCGGTTTCGAGAGCCATTGCTTGATTGAATTCGACCAAAGCCGGCGCGTCCGATTTTCCCGCTAAACGAATCTCCATAATTTCCTCTTTTCAATATTTTACCGCTAAATAAATGTAAAGTGTTTTCCCTGTCAACTCAAAAACATTCTTGCGTTTTTACCAAAAATAGAGTTACTATTAGCTTGCATTCCAAAATAAGCAGTTTGACAGGTTTGTCAGCGAAATTGAATGTCTTGTGTTGAGGATTCTTAAAAAGAAGCTGACAGACATCGGAAATTTTAACCTTTTAAATTATAAAGGAGGTAAATTAAGCATTATGTATGCTCTGTTAGCTTTGGTTTCTTTATTAGTCGCGGCAGGTTCTTTTTACTATTTACAGGCGAAAGATGGCGGCACATTGTTTTTGATACTTGGAATCGTTTTTTCGATTTTGACCGCTGTTTTTGGTGTAATATTTCTGTCAAGCAGACTTAATAAAACGGACGATATTCATATTACTGAATAAATCTACTTTCTATTTTCAGCAAGTGGTAACGATGTTATTCATTAAATCACCGCTTGTCATTTATCAATGCGGCGAAAAATCGGATTGTGTCCGATTTTATGTCCGCATTTTTACTTTTTTTAACTCTCAGGCTTTTGCTAAATCTTCAATATTTTCAAAAAACTATCAAGAAATAGAATTTTTT
>CADEFG010000353.1 GCA_902826505.1 uncultured Acidobacteriota bacterium | reverse complement strand
TTGATCGCCGGTGCCAATCGCGGCTTTCAAACGGTCGCCCCGACGGACAAAGATTCGCTGACCATCGAACTGAATAAACTCGACGGCGGCAACGGCGCGATCGTTAAAATCTGTACGGTTGACGAGAAAGGCAATTCGAAGCGCGTCGGAACGCTGAATTTTGAAGAAAAGAACGAGACCGGCGCGAAAAAAGTAACCGTCACGGGAACGCAGGGCAAAATCGTTCGCGTCGATATTCACAGTTTCGGCAGTGCCGTCAAAAAATTCAAATACACCTTGAAAACCAGCTAACAGTCAATGAAAAGCGGATTGTTTTGAGGCTCGATCCGCTTTTCTGCAAAAGAGCGCGAGAAAAACCGGCAACGAACAGGCTCGCGCTCTTTACTTTGAAAAAATCAGCCGCCGCTTAATAAATTTGAACAGAAAGAAATGATAAATCACCGAACGAAAACCGAAACACCGTTTGAAATTGCCTGTGCTTTTATTTTCGGCAGAAACTGGCGCGACCGAAGCGTCTGGTGCGGCGATTGCGGAACATATAATCCGCTGGTGACATCGCTGACCGCCGCCACGTTTGAACAAACCACGGTGCTCGAAATCTTCCGCCGCGCCGAATCCGGCAAATTACATTATAAAGTAACGACGCAAGGCGCCTTGCTGATTTGTTTCGGTTCGCTTCTCAAAACGGAGCAAACTCTGGTCAGCCCGCAACCGATTTTTTAATTTCTTCCGATATTCAAAATAACTCGGCGAATAAATTCAATTTTTAAAAAAGGACGGAAAAAACTATGAAAACCAAAACTTTAGTAACGCTTTTTTTGCTTTTGGCAATGCCCACGACCGCGATTCCGCAAGACAAATGCCGTTCGGCGGCGCAGGTTTTCGGCGACGTTTATAAAAAATGGGGCGAGGTCGCGATTGCGACCGGCTGCGTCGTCGGCGTGACCGTGACGACCGCCGGAATCGGACTCGCGGCGACGCTTCAATGTATCAGTAAAGCCGACAAATACGCGAAAGCAACCGAAGATATGGTCAAGTTTTTCAACGCCGCCGCCGACAACGGGCGCTGGACGATCGGACCGCGAAGAATCGAATGGGGCAAAGCCCAAACCGGCGCGGTCGTCAGCACCTTCAGCCGCGTTTTTATTTCCGCCGCGCCGATCGATAAGGACAGCGTGACGGTCAAGGTCAAAAAGATCGACGGCAAAGCCGAAGCCGATGTGATTATCTGCAAAGTTGACGAAAAAGGGAATTTTATCAAGCTCGCCCAATTTCAGTTCGATAAAACGGATGGCGCGGGCGAGGAAATCACCAAAACCGTGACGGGCGTCAAAGGTCATCTCGTGCAGGTGCGGATCGATGCCGACAGCGTCGTGCGCAAATTTGAGTACCGTCTGACGGTGTCGAAATAGATTTTGAGGCAGCCAATGAAAACCGTATCGATCAAATTGTTTTTAGTTTTCGCTTTGTTATTTGCCGCCGCTTTTGTCTGGCAAAAGCATTCGCACGCGCAAACGTCCGAAGAGGCGCTAAAGGCGACCGCAAGTTTTCGGGCGGACGAACCGGTCGCGCCCGATACGGCGATTGAAATCAGTCTCAGCCGCGCATTGTCGGAGGGCGAAAAAATCGCTTTGACGATCGGGCAAACCGATCTCAGCGGACTTTTCAGCCAAACCGAAAATCGTTTTGTTTACGACGCACGGCTCTTGCCTTTGCCGGTCGGAAACTCGAATCTGACGGTTTATTTGATCGGCGCAAACGGGAGCTGGAAGGAAATTGTGCGCCTGCCGCTGTCGGTTGCGGTTAAGGAAATCCCAAGCCCCAAGCCCCAAGTCCCAAGTCAGGAAAAGGTCGAGGAAAAAAAAGTAGAATTAAAGTCGGATGAATCAAAGACCGAACAGGAAAAAACCGAAACGGTAAAAACCGAAGACAAAAAGTCAGAACCCTCTGCGGTAGCGGATGAGTCGACGACCACTTCGCCGGAATTGCAAAAAGAAACAAAAACTGAAGAAACAAAAACTGAAGAGACTAAAACCGAAACTACTTCGACCGAAACCGCGACGCCGGAAACGACAACTGCCGAAATCGAGAAAAAGCGAAAGTTCAGATTTCTCCCGTCGTTCACGATCGGGATGAAATCACAGCCGTTTCAATCGAATTTTCCCGCCGACACGCGCCCCGCCGAACGGGCGACGTTTAACGACTTTACGCTGACGGGTTCGATCAAAAGCGAGATGAAAATCGGTAATTTCAGTTCCGAATCGAATTTCGATTTTGCAGGTGCGAGCTTCAAACCCGAAACCTTGCAATTCGGAACGCTGGCAAGAGAAGCGCCCGATGTCGATCTGTCGAGTTACCTGATAAATGTTCAAGCCGGCAAAGCAAAATTCTCGCTCGGACACACATCTTTCGGCAATAACCGTCATCTGGTCAGCAGTTTTTCGAGTCGCGGTTTGTCCGTCAATATTCCGCTCAACAAACGATTCGACATCACGGCAGGCATTTTGAACGGGACGAGCGTGCTCGGCGTCGGCAATTTTTTCGGCGTTGCGAAAATCCGTCATCAGGTGCAGGGCTTGGGTGTCGGGATCGAAATTTTCCCGAAAAGACAAAATGCGATGCGCGTCGAGATCACCGGTTTTAACGGTTATCTGCAAGCCTTGAACGGCGTTTCCGAGGGTCGTATCGTGGACGCCGAACAGAGTCGCGGCATCGGTCTGCGTTTGATCACGAGCGATAAGACCGAACGTTTCAAACTCGAATACGGCTTTACTTTGAGCCGTTTTTTTAACCCGCAGGACACGACGCTCGACCCGGACGGCAACGCCGTTCCGCTTCCCGCCGTGATGCGTTCGGCGCATTATGCGGAAACGAGTTACCAGTTTTTAAAAGACATCAAATTGACCAAAACAAAGAACTTGAATCTCAATTTCGCGTTCAAATACGAATACGTCGAACCGCTTTTTCGGAGTCTGGGAGCATCGGCTTCGGCTGATAAATTTACGCACGATTACGCGCTTGACGGCGCGATCGGCGAAATCACGTTTGCGTTGGCGCATTCGCGCGCCAACGATAACTTGCGAAACGTGCCGTCGATCTTAAAATCGCTGACGCGCGCCAATCGCTTTAATATCGCGCTGCCGCTCACGGCGCTGCTCGGCAACCCGGAAAAACCTTCAAAGTTTCTGCCGCGTCTCGGCTACAGCATCGACCGCACGCATCAATTCGGCGCGGGAATTCCGACGGGCGGCGGTTTTGAAATTGATCCGGCGACGATTCCCGATCTCGTCAATACCAATCAGACGTTTACCTCATCGTGGCAGTTCGGCAAGGTCAATCTCGATTATAATTACAACCGTTCGTATGCCGACAACCGGCAGACCGGACGCGAAACCGCCGACCAGATCGGTTGGGTCAACGGCTTAACGGTCGGCGTCAATCCTTTGCCGACATTGGGTTTTAACGTCGGTTTGAATTTTGAAAATTCGCGCAACGTCGAGCTTGCGCAAACCAATCGCTCAAAAACCCTGACGCTCGGCGTCAATTGGGCACCGTTCAAGGGCGCGGCGTTTACGAGCGATTTTTCGCAGAATCTGGCGGGCGACGCGGCGCGGACGAACAACAATCGGAGCATCAATTACAGCGCGCAATTTGCCTATAATTTCAGCCTCGAAAAAAGCAAATTCAAGAAATTCGGGATGCAGGTTTTTATGCGTTTTGCCGATACTTTTGCGCGCAACCGCGATTTTATCGCCGACACGAACAACCGGACACGCGTCAAACTGGTGACGGCGGGCATGACTTTTAATGTTTTCTAAATTTTTTACGGAGTTTTATGCACAAACTATCGATTATTTTTATATTTATTCTGCTTTTTTCCGCCGCCGGAATTGCCCAGGTGAGTGTTTCGCCTGACAATATCACGGCTTATTCGCAAGGCGCGACAAGCGCCTATCTGACATTTAACAACGTCGTCAACCTGCGTCCGGCAGAAGCGACCTGGTGCGGCGAAATTATTTCCGCCGCGCCCGATTTTGGATCTAAATGCGACCCGACCACGATTTTCGGCGTTTTGCCCGCACGTTACGACCAATCGCGCCAGATCGGCGCCCGCTACACCGATATTATGTCCATTACGCCGACGGTCGCGCGCCGCGCTTACACGGATGCCGTCAACGGAAATGATTCGCGCTTTTTCTACGTCAAACATTTTGTTTCGACAAATGGCGGGCAAGACCAATTTATTCCCGTGACGATTCGTCTCAGCGGCAACGGCGCGGGCGTTCCGTTTTCCTTGACGACCGTTAAGCTTCAGTGGCAAAACGGCGAAAAGGTCGTGCCGTTTATCAAACCGAATGAAAAACTGCCGAAGATTTCCGCCGAAATTCGTTACACGGGAACCGGACGCTTGAAAGGTCGCTGGGAAATCGTCCGACCGGGCGAAGAATTGCCCAGTCAACGCGATTTACTGAGCGAAGCTGCGCTGCCGCTCGAAGAACGCGGAACGCAGCGGCGCTACACGCTTCTAAGCCGCTTCAACGTCAATCTGCCGCCGGGCGGAAAATACATTTTGCCCGGACCCGAAAACTGGCGGATCGATAAAACCGTCGAGGGAATGTATATTTTGCTTTTTCGGGTCGAAGCGGACGACGCGGTCAACTCAAATTCAAACACGGGCGCCGGCGTGGTTCCGACTGGCGCGGTCGCCGGTTTTTCGATGCCGACGCTGCGGTATTACGTCGGCAATTCGAGCAATTCGGATATTCAACAAATTACAAACCGCTCGTCGCAAATCGAAATAAGCGAGCGGCAGCCGATCGTTTTGCGCTGGAAGGAAGTGGCAAAAACAAAAATTTACCGGATTGAAATTGAAGATGCCGAAAAGGAAAATATTTTTTCGGCGATTGTTCTCGCTTCAAACAAACAATATCAAGTGCCTTCTTTTGTGCAGGTTTTAACTTCCTCGAAACAACTAAAGTGGCGCGTTTTGGCGATTGACGGAAAAAACGAGATAATCGAGACCTCAAAATTTACGGATGTCAAATAATCTGGTTTCGGGGTCAAATAAGCTCAACATTCTGGTTTGCGATGGCTTTGGCGGACATTATGTCCGTCAAAGCGGCTGTCACAGTAAAAACCGATCGTCGCCGATCGCGCGACAATGATGATCGTCGGGACACCGACATTGATCGTCAACACCGTTGCAAAAATTACTATCAAAATAATTGCGATCATCTGGTTGATAAATTGACCGCGCGGCGAATACATCGCCTTAATAAATTTACTCATAATTTTTCTCTTGTGGACTATCGAATTTGATCGAAACGACCGTCAAACCGAGCATCGAAATTTTTTCCATCAAACCCTGCAATGCCGGTTGGTCGGCAACAAAACCTGAAATGATCGTCGTCCCGGATTCGATTCTGATATTCATCAAATCAAACCATTCCGCCCACTGCGGTTCGAGCTTTCCTTTGATTTTTATTTCACAAAATCCTTTTTCCGTTTGAATTTTCTTTTCCACTGTTAAATCTCCTCGTGTTCCGATTATTTGAAACACAATGAGAATTTAAAATTTCGGAAGGTGTAATGTAATGTCCCGAAAGATACATTTTTTCGATCTTGGATTTGGGACTGCGGATTTTGGATTTTTTTAGAAATTTATAAGCAGCCAAATTGCCCCGCCCGCTGCTCCAAATAGCTCTGATTTTTAATAAACCGGCGGAATCAGACGGAATTTGCGAGCGAGTTCGATGGCT
>CADEFG010000352.1 GCA_902826505.1 uncultured Acidobacteriota bacterium | reverse complement strand
CGAGTTTGTAGATTGTCAAAGGATTTTTCCGGTAACCGGATGGCGCTTCTCGACCGATAAAGGCAACGCCGGTGTGATAGACGGCGGATTTGCTTTTGATACTCCGGTGACAATGGCGAATAATCCCCCAAATGCCGTAATTTTCCGTCTCAAAGTCGTAGCGCCGCAATTCCTTTTCGATCGGCATTGAGAGATAAAGCAATTGTCCGGTTTCAAATAAACGGCTCAGGTAAAACCCCGCGCCGATATTTGAAATGGTTTCCAAATGCGTCACCTCGCGCCAAGTTTTATTTGACGTTTCACGTGCTTCGACCCGAATCGGAAGCGATATTGACATCCGTGCGGATTGACGTTCTTTGCTTTCTGCAGTTGGTGTCATAAAAACACATCAAAGGGGGCAGAAAAATTTAGGGTTTTTGGTTTGTTTCGGGAGCTTTATTCAATTCCTTCGAGCGGAAAGAAATGGTCGATAAATTCGAGATGGAGACGCGGAATACTGTCCGGACCGAGACGCTTGCCGCGCACGACAGAAATGATTGTAGTATTATACTGCTCGCTTGTCACGCGCATAAACGAACCGACATCGGCATTTAGCGATGTGAAGACCGATGCGCCGCCGAGCGAAACATTTTCCGTGACAGTCATTTCCGCGCCGACTATGTTGCCGTCCTCGTCCAAGATCTCAAGCAGAATATTGACGGGAATCTGATAGCGCGAATGACGGCGCAATTCTTTTGGCAAATCTCTTTCGTCAGGCATGCTCGGAGCTTCGATGACCTTCCAGAAACCTTTCTCTTCAAGCTGTGTAATCTCGTAAAGTTTCGCCGGATTGTCTGTGTAGCTGTGCGGCGGATGCTTGCCGATAAAGGCGACTCCGACCGCGTATTGCTCGACGTCAATGCTATTTTTGACCGAAACACAACGGCGGACCAAGCCCCAAATCCGGTATTGCGGCTCAAGGTGGTCGTAACACCGAAGCTGCCGCGGCATCGGCATCGTCATTGCTACAAGGCGTCCGCGTTTGATCGGACGATTCAGATTAAAACCCGCGCCGAAAGCGGAAACGTCCTGAAGGCGGGTGATCTCGCTCCAGGCGACGGTTTTATTGACTTTTCCTTCGATTCGAATCGGCAAAGCCAATCCGATGCGCTGGATGCGCCGATCTTCTGTTTCACTGACGGAAGTATTTGACAACATATAATCCTCTGCAGTCGTAAAGTTATTGAAAATATTAGTTTTAGATAAGGTTTGAAAGCTGTCCGAGAGATGCCTTCAAAGGCGTTTTTAATTTGCTAAACAGGCGTTATACCTGTAAAATAATAATACAACTAAAGAGGTTTTTTTTCCAGATTTTTTTTATGCGCACACCTTATTGTCGGAGACTTAGCAAAAATCAAAAAATTTAAAGAGAAAAGAGTTACGAAATAATAAATGGATACAAATTTAGAAAAACAGCAGATCAATATCGAAGACGAGATGCGGCGGTCGTATCTCGATTACGCCATGAGCGTCATCATCGGACGCGCTTTGCCCGATGTCCGCGACGGACTCAAACCGGTTCACCGACGCGTTCTCTGGGCGATGCAGGAACTCGGTAATTACCACAATAAACCATACAAAAAATCGGCGCGCGTGGTCGGCGAATGTTTGGGAAAATATCACCCGCACGGCGATATGTCGGTGTATGACACGATCGTCCGGATGGCGCAGGATTTTTCGCTGCGGTATCCGCTCGTAGACGGGCAGGGAAATTTCGGTTCGATCGACGGCGACAATGCGGCGGCTTCGCGTTATACGGAAGTCCGGATGCAGAAACTGACGAACGAACTGCTCGCCGACATCGAAAAGGAAACCGTCGATTTTCAGCCGAACTACGACGAATCTTTGTCGGAACCGAAAGTGTTGCCGACACGTTTTCCGAATCTGCTGGTTAACGGTTCGGAAGGAATCGCAGTTGGAATGGCGACGAAAATTCCGCCGCATAATCTGACGGAAATTCTCGAAGCGACGATCGCGCTCGTCAAAAAGCCGGAAATCACGATCGACGAGCTGATCAAGATCGTTCCCGGACCGGATTTTCCGACCGCCGGTTTTATTTACGGGCGCGACGAAATTCATCGGGCGTATCGCGACGGGCGCGGGATTATCCAGATGCGCGCGCGCGCGGCGATCGACCGCATCGGACGCGGCGAACGCGAAAAAGACGCGGTCGTCGTGACGGAAATCCCGTATCAGGTCAATAAAGCGCGGCTCATCGAAAAAATCGCCGAACTCGTTCACGAGAAAAAACTCGATGGCATTTCGGAACTGCGCGACGAATCGAACCGCGAAGGAATGCGGATCGTCATCGAACTCAAACGCGACGCGATTCCGCAAGTCGTCTTAAACAAACTTTACAAACTAACGCCGATGCAGTCGAGCTTCGGCATCATCAATATCGCGATCATTGACGGACAGCCGAAGGTTTTGAACCTCAAACAGATGCTCGAAGCCTTTGTCCAGTTCCGGCGTGATATTGTCCGTCGCCGCACCGAGTTCGATCTTCGCAAAGCGCAGGCAAGAGCGCATATTTTGGAAGGTTTGAACAAAGCGATCGACGCGCTCGATTACATCATTCCGCTGATTCGCAATTCGCGTTCGGTCGATGAAGCGAAACAATTTTTGACGGGCAATTTTACAAATCTGCACGAAATCAAAAACTGGCGCGGCGTGGCGAGCGATAAAACTTTAGCCGGATTTTTGAAGGATCTTGAAAGAGTCGTCGGCGGGATCGGCTTCAGCGATATTCAGGCGCAGGCGATTTTAGATTTGCAGCTTCGCCGGCTGTCGGCTCTCGAACGTCAGAAGATCATCGACGAACTCGAAGCGATTCTCAAACATATCGGCGAACTCGAAGCGATTCTGGCAAACGAACAGCTTTTGCGGCAGGTTATCATCGACGAGCTGCAGGAAGTCAAAAGACAATTCGGCGATGCCCGGAGAACCGAGATCGTTGACGCCGGCGTCGAGCTTTCGATCGAAGATCTGATCCCTGACGAAGATGTCGCGATCACGGTCACGAATCAGGGCTACATTAAGCGCACGCCGGTCGCGACTTATTCGAAACAAGGTCGCGGCGGGAAAGGACGTTTGGGCGCGAAAGCGAAAAACGAAGATTTTGTCGAGCATTTGTTTATCGCTTCGACACACGCTTATCTGATGATCTTTACCGACGACGGGCAGGTTTTCAAGATGAAGGTTCACGAGATTCCCGAAGCCGACCCGTCGGCGCGCGGGAAAGCGGTCGTCAATCTCGTCCAGCTTTCGAGCGAAAGAAAGCTTGTCGCGGTGATGGCGGTGCGCGATTTTTCGGAAGAAACCTATCTGACGATGGTCACCAAACAAGGCGTCATCAAAAAATCTTCGCTTGCCGATTATCAAAACATTCGGATCAACGGCATCAATGCGATCAACATTGACGAAGGCGACGAGCTTCTGGATGTCATCCGGACGGACGGTAAAAAGCAAATCTTTATCGCGACGCACGACGGGATGGCGGTGCGCTTTAACGAAACCGATGTCCGACCGATGGGCAGAGTCGCGCGCGGCGTGCGCGGTGTCAATCTGCGGAAAGGCGATTTTGTCGTTTCGGTCCTCGCGGTTTCGACCGAAGGCACGGAAAAAATTCTTTCCGTTTCCGAACAAGGTTTCGGTAAACAAACGCAGGTCGGCAATTATCGTCTGACGAAACGCGGCGGCAAAGGCGTCATCAATATGAAAACGACCGCCAAAACCGGCAAGGTCGTCGCGGCGTTTCCGGTCGAAGAAGATTCGGAAATTATGATCATCACGCAACAGGCGAAGCTGATTCGGATCGGTGTTGATAAGATCCGCGAAACCGGACGTTCGGCGCAGGGCGTGATGCTGATTCGGACCGGCGAAGACGATCTCGTGACAAGCGCGTCGCTGCTCGACGTTTCCGAAGACGACGGCGAAGAATAAACGCCGAATAGCAATAAACAAAAAAGCCGTTTGAAGATTTACATTTTCAAACGGCTTTTTATATTTTCACGATTTCATGTCAAAAAAAAACGCGATATTCCGGTAATTGAATTTTATAATTCGGTCTCAGCGCCAAGAAAAACATTAAAAATTTCAGAGGAGAAAATAATCGAGCGCGTTAGATTAAAGCATAATCCAAAACGGTTTTTTCGATCTGTTCGATGTCGTTCGGTTTGACGAGAAAAGCTTTGGCACCGGCGGAGAGACCGCGCTCTTTATGTTCGTTGCGCGATTCGGCAGAATAAAAAATAAGCGGTAAATCGGGTTTGTTTTTTCTGAGTTCAAAGCAAAATTCTTCGCCCGAAATATCGTCCAAAAGATATTCCGCCACGACCGCCGCGAAAAAATGCTGCTGCGCAAGCTGCAAAGCGTCTTTTGCCGACTGGATTGACATCACGTTGAAACCGGCGCGGCGAAACAAGATCTCCATAATTTCGCACGATTCTTCCCGGTCAATACAAAGAATCAAAGGATTTGGTTCCATATCTACTCCTTTTTTGGAACAAGGTTAAGTTGAAAGCCGGACGGATTAATTGCAAATGGAAAGTCAAAGCGTCGGAAACAACGAACACCAATTTGGAAACACCTAGCAGATTTCCACTTCGGCTTGCACGGAAAATTCCATGACGTTTTGGAAGATGTTTATTATCAAAAGAAAGGTTAATTCTAACTTTATAATTTTTGGGCGGAAATTTCAAGAAAAGAAAAAAAGCCAGTCGCGCCCGGGGGAACCGTTTTGTTTTTTTGCGATGCAATGTGACACGCATTTGCTCGACGATTACGCGACTGACTTTTCCATCGACCCGGCTTGAAACTAGGGATTGGCGGCTAATTTCTGCAAAATTTCTTTGGCTTTTTCGGCATTCTCATATTTCGGGTTGGTCGCGAGAGCCTTTTGATAAAATTCGATCGCTTTGTCCTTCATCCCTTTTTTGGCGTAAAATTCGCCGATGCTGTCGTAGAGATTGGCGTCGTTCGGGTAAAGTTCGGACGCGGTTAAAAGCAGCGTCAAAGACTCGTTGATCAAACCCGTGCCCGCCATATTGTAGGCGGTCGTATTCAAACCATTCGCGCTTGCCATCCCGTTCGGATTGAATTCGGCAGAGCGTTTGAGAAATTGTTTGCCTTTTTCCCTGTCGTTCGAAAGCACGAGCGCGATTCCGTAATGCGCGTTCGAAGAATCGAGCGCCGGATAAATTTCGGCGGAAATTTGCGCGGCTTGCAAGGCTTTCGGCGTTTGCCCGTTGACGATCAGATAACGCGCCGCCGCATTCAGTGCTTCGCCGTAATTCGGGAAAATGGACGCGCCCGCAAAATCCCGGCGAAGGCGCGCGCCGATCTCTTCAAAGTTTGAAGTCGGACTGATCACAAGTTGGCGTGTTTCCGCCGTGTTGGTTTTTGACCAGATTAATTGCCACGCGGCGACCGATTGTTCGACTGTTTCGTTGAATCGAAACTCTTTCGGAATCGAATTATCGGTTGCGTAAAGCTGGATATAATCGTTGAAAAAGGTGATCGCGCCCGTGTTTGAATAAGCCGTAAGTTTTTCCGCACCGTATTTTTGCCGTAATTTGTCAGCCATATATGAGCCGATTTTGGCAAACGGCTGTCCGGCGGAAATTTGTCTGCCGGCGCGGACTTTATTGAAAACTTCCTGCTGCGCCGTTCCCTGAAGCGTTTCGCCCGTCAAATTTTGGTTGAAATAAGTGAAGGCTTGCGTCA
>CADEFG010000351.1 GCA_902826505.1 uncultured Acidobacteriota bacterium | reverse complement strand
GGTTTCGCCGTGTCCGGTGTAATACCACCATTCAGTTTGCGCGTTGCGGTGCGCGAAAAGATCGCGCGGCAAATTGACGGCGTCAAGCTCGGTTCCGTCGCGCAGAGTTTCCGCCTTGCCGACAAAATTTTGTGCGAGATTCTCAAATAAATCCGCTGCGCCTTTTTCTAAATTTTTGACGATTTCCTGAAAATCGAAATTAAATGCATTTTGTTCGCTCACTCTGGTTTTACCTCTTTATCTAGCTATAACAATTTTAGGCAAGATGAGCAAATGAATGGATTTCAGAAAAGTTATTTATTCACCGCCGTTTTATTTTTTGCCCGCGAATAAACGCGAAAAGACACGAAAAAACATTCAATCTTTTTATTTTTCGTGTAATTTCGCGTTTATTCGCGGGCAAATTTCTTGGTATTTTAAGATTAAAAGGGGAAGTGAGGATGGTTTAGCAAAACGATTGTTCTATCTTCGTTTGGTTTTTGGTTGAGAAGTTTGGATGTCAACGCGCTGGATTTTGAAAACGACGCGGACGGAATCGGCGCGGCGGTCGAGAAACGCAGGCACGAACGGCGCTTCGATCGAATTTTGATTCATTGCCTGTTCAAGCTCGAAAACGGCTTGTTCATTATCCAAAGGTTCGACGACTTCTTCGATATTCGCCAGCCCGTTCCCGAAAACGTCGGCGACGACGACGACTTCATCGCCTTTCGACTTTCCGTTGACGAACGCTTTGGTCATCGCGGCGAGCGCGCCCTGCGGATTGATGCTCGGCGATTCGCTCGAAACCAAACCGCGTCCGGCAACAAAATCCGCCGTCGGAATTAAATCGCCGTTGGCTGAAGATGGTCGGGGCGGAACGACTACCGGAATTTGACTGGCAATGTCATTGGGCATAAAAATCGTTGCCGATTGCGGTTTGCCCGAAAGCAAAATCCAGAGAAGCGAAAAGCCGATCACAATCGATGCAGCTGTCCCGACCGTCAGCGGCATCACGCGCATTTGCAGAAATTCGAGAAAATTTGTCGAAAAATAGGATTTTTGTTTCGGCGCAATCGGCGCCAGTTCCGTTCTCATCGCCATTTTGACCGAGGCGAGCAGATCTTTCGGCATGACCGGCTGTGAAATTTGCACCAAATTCTGCCGCAGCGCTTTGAAGTCATCCAATTTTTGACGGCACAAAGGGCATTGCGCCAGATGAGCGTCAACAATCCCGCGTTCTTCGTCAGTTAAAATATCGTCTATGTAAAGCGACAAATTAAATTGTAAATTTTCGCATTTCATATTTTCGTTAATCGTCAATCGTAAATCGAAAATCGCCGAAAACAACTTTTCCGTTTTACGATTTACAATTCACGAATCTGAAAGTGAATGACTGACTGACCCCGGCTGTTTTCGTTTTACGGAAAACAACGGTTCGTTCTTTGCGTGATTTGATCGACAATTTTCTTTTTCGGGTAAATTCGTTTGTTGTTGCTGGTTTTTTTCAAATATTACCAAAATCCGAAAATTATCTTTCAGCTCGCCCAAGGAACTTTCGTTTACCTTTTGACCTAACGTTGGCACCGATTACGTCTTTAGTTAAAAACCGGGGCGAGTCAATCATTCACTCTTTCGAGTCCAGAGTCTTGAGTCCGGAGTCTTGAGTCAAAATCAGATAGACTTTTGACTCTGGACTCAAGACTCTGGACTAATTTTCAAATACCTTCCAATTTGCGGCGCAATTCGTCGCGTCCGCGGGCGATTCGTGATTTTACCGTGCCGATGTTCACTTCTAAGGTTTGCGCGATTTCTTCGTAGCTCAAACCCTCGATGTCACATAACACAACGGCTTCCCGAAAAATATCGGTCAATTCATTTAACGCTTCGCGGAGGATCTTTCCGCGTTCGCCGCGCAACGCATTTTCCTCCGGATTTAGCCCGCTGCTCGAAAATGTCTCCGAGAGCGGCGTGTCGCTCGTCCCGATCGTCACGTCGAGCGAGATCGTCTGATCGCGGCGGCGGCGTTTCCACCACCGGAAACGATTGCGCGATTCGTTGATCGCGATCCGAAAAAGCCACGTTTTTAAATCCGCTTCGCCGCGAAATTTCTTGATCGCTTTGAGCGCGCTCAAAAAAGTTTCCTGCACCAGATCGCTCGCTTCTTCGGCGTCCTGCGTCAAACGGTAAAGCAAACCGTAAATATCGCCGGCATAACGATTGGCTAATGTATCGAACGCATTTGCGTCGCCCGCTTTTAATTTTTCAATGAACTCGCTTTCGGCTGATGAAAAGGCAACGCCCGAGCCTGCCGCCAACGCGACATTTCCTAATTCTTCATCGTCTAATGTGATGGACTTGCTGAAGAACATTGCTTGCCTTTTTGCAATCTCTCGAAAAGAAAATTTCAAATTGCTCATCCGCCGGAATTTGCGCGAACTATTTTGTTAGACACCGTCAATTTGATTTTGTTCCCGAAAAAAAATATTTTTTTTCAAATCTGAAAACAACGCGCTAAAAAAAATTCGCTTTTATGTCAGTTCTGACTTTTTCTGACCGGCTTTTCCCCAAAACTTACTTGCTCTCGACCTCGTTTTGCGATAAATTAACTCTTTTGGAAAAAATCCTAAAAAATCATTAAGACAATTATATAACGAATCAGCATCCAAAAGATTGCATTTTTTTTAATCAGATGGCAAGAAAAAGAAGAATTCCTGAAGCAGCGCTTCCGACCAACGAACCGAAAGAACGGGTTCAATATCAAGACGCTTTTCAATCGACGCTCAATAAACGGGTTGAGGAAGTTGGAAAAACATTTGAGGGCAAAGGCAGAACCGCGCTTTACGCGATCGCCGCCGCCGCCGTGTTATTGGTTTTAGTCGGCATTTTTTATATGTGGAATCGCAGTTCGGACGCGAAGGCGCAGACCGCGCTCGGCAAAGCGATCGAAACCTCGCAGGCGCAGGTTAGCGATTCGCCGCTGCCCGCCGGTTCGACGATCAAAACCTTCAAAACCGAAAAGGAACGCGCCGAAGCCTCGGTCGCCGAATTTCAGGCGGTTGCCGATAAATTCGGCGGCGCGGTCGGCGAAAAAGCCAAATATTTTATCGCGGTCAACAAAATATCGCTCGACCGCGCCGCCGCGACAACGGAACTCGAAAATTTATCGAAATCAAACGATGAAGTCGGCAGTCTTTCGAAATTCGCGCTTGCCCAGGTCAAAGCCGGCGACGGCAAAGCGGACGAAGCCGTGACAATTTACCAGCAGCTTGCCGCGGCGGACAATTCGGTCATTGCCAAGGAAACGATAAATTTCGAATTGGCAAAACTTTTTGAAAAACAAGGTAAAAAGGACGATGCCGTGAATCTCTATTTCACGATCGCCAAAACCGCGAGCGAAGCGAAAGACCCGGACGGCAAACCCGTTCCGATGTCTTCGACCGCCAACGAAGCAAAATCAAAACTCGAAGAACTGGCGCCGGAAAAAGCCAAGGAAATTGTTGAGCCGAAACCCGAATCACCGTTCGGCGGCGGCGGTTTACCGCTCGGAATTCAATAAAACAAACCGAAATCTTCTGAAAAACAAAGAGACCGTCAGCAAAAGACAGTCTCTTTTTTTCGGCTTGATAATTTTTTTACGGCGCGATCAATGCGACGAAATTTAGCCAAACCTGGGTTTTGGCGATCACGAAACGAAGCGGCAGGGCGGCGATCAGTAAAACTACTCCGGCGGCAAAGACTCGGCTGAGCTTGCGGTGTTTCCACGTATGCCAGCCGAGCGCGGCGAGCGCGAGCAGCACGGAAATCGAAAATACGACCGGAAATAAATTCTCCGGCGAGACCAGCGGCAGACGCGAAAGCGCGGCGGGAAGAAAATTGATCGCCGTCAAGAGCATCAAACCCTTATGTTCCGCCGGACGCTTGCGATAATTGATCGCCGCCGTGAAAAGCACCGCAAACAAAAACATATCCGAAACGGGAAAGATAAAAAATTCGTGCGGATTGACTCCCGGCGGCGCCGCCCCGCGAACAAGCTGTGAATCGTAAGCGGTGATCATTCCGACAACGATGACCAATGCTGCCAGCGCGATGCCGACCATTCCCATCGTCATATGGAGTTTTATATTTTTCGTGCGGATCAAAAAGACCTGCGCGATAAAATAAACGACCCAGAGCGTCATCGTCAAACCGTGAAAATGGACGAGCTTATTGGCGATCGGCGGTCCGTCGAAAAAAGCGCTGAAATAATAAGATTTGAAATAACCCGCCAGAACCACGAGCGGAAAACCGGTTGCCGTCAATAAAAACAGGCTCCGGTCTGACGGGCGTTTTAATAAATTCGAATTAATTGCCATATAAAACCAATCCTCCGCCCTATAACGCGAGAAACGAAGGCAAAAAATATCACGGCGTCAAATCCGTTTCGCCTGAACAAAAATCTATATGCAAAAGACCGGTCGCCGGTAACATGTCTTTTTTGTTGAAGCCTTTCTCAGCCAAACAAAAAATCTTGACTTAAATATATTAAGAGGCTACACTTAGCGAAATTTACAAAGTCACCTGATATATTTTTTTCTTATTTTCACAGATTTTTTTGTCAGAAAATAAAGCAAAAAATCATTATCAGCAGAAAGTGAATATCTTTTCTTATCCAGGGTAAGACATATTCTTCCAGGTTTTCGATGCGCTGACCCGAAATGTCGGAAATATCTTGCAAGTCGTTTTAGACCGCAAATTTGGAGGAGTTATGAAATCATCAGTCAATTGGTTCACCAGAAAAAAACTGTTTGTCTTATTGTTAGTCGGTTTTCCGATCATCGGAATGGCGGGCTTTTTTATTTCACAATCGGCTTCGGCGCAAAACGAATCATTGCCAGACGGTCAAATCGCGGCGCAAACGGCGGTTGGGCTGACCGAAAATTCGCCCGAAGCGATTGACGAGCTGCGTCCCGAAGTTCAATGGATGCGCGGCGGGCATGCCGGTCAACAAGCCATTGACCACGCCTGGGACGGTGATACGATGGCTACGATGAGTTCTTCCGAAGTAAAGCTCTGGCGCACTTCAGACAACACGCTTTTAAGAACGATTCCAAAAACAAGTTCGGCGGGATTAACCAGATTGTCGCTCAACAGCAACGGTCAAGTTCTAGCCTTTACGGACGGAAATTTGATGGTTCGCGTCTATAACGTGGTCAGCGGCGTATTGGTCAGAACTTTTGTGATAACCGACCAGGTTAATATTGAGGATATAGATTTGTCCCCAAACGGGGATGATGTGGCGATCAGTTTTAGTAATGGAGGTGATAGTAGTGCTAAATTGAGAGTTTATCGGGTTTCAACCAACAGTATGATTGCGGATAAACCACCAGGTGAAGCAGGCGGCGATGTCGAATATTCTTGGGACAATTTTATTTCAAATTATTATTTGGCAGCGGTTGCTCCCGGAGCCGATCACGTCAGGCTTTACAACGCCAACACATATGCTCTGGTAAATACGATTTTTAGTTTGGGTTTCCGTAGTTTGGCATTCTCAAAAGAGGGAACATATCTGGCAGGAATCGGTCCGAATGGTGTCAGAGTCGCCAACCCAATTAGCGGTATGATTCTCACGACTCTCGAGTCTTCGCAAGCGCGAAAAGTTGCCTTTTCGCCGAATAACCTACACGTGGTCGTTACCAATACGGCAATCAACGGTAATCGAGAGGGCGGAAATGTTTCTTCGTTTCGGATACCGGACACTTTGCTTCCCTGGTCAACAACGCCGATCGGGCAATGGAGTGCTGAAACCA
>CADEFG010000350.1 GCA_902826505.1 uncultured Acidobacteriota bacterium | reverse complement strand
TCGCCGATATAAATTCATTCTTCATATTTATTTACGCCAAGAGAGGCTGTTTTAAGCTTTTCAGACAAATACTCCGGTGATTTTGTAGTAGTTATAAAATGCTCCCGATTGGGCGGAACAAATTCATAAATAGTTGTGAGCTCGGTCTTTCCGATTTTTTGAGAAGTCACCGAGCGATAACTGATCTGTTTCAGCTTGGTGGCGGCTTTCGACCTGACAGTTTCAAATTCTTCCCTCGTAATTACTTTATTTTGAGCGGAAACACTCGCCAAAAATGCAACGCTTATAATCAAACCGACGGCGAAATCAACTATTAGCTTTTGATTTTTAACGATGTTTTTTTTCATAATTTTTCGCCCTTTAAATCAAGTCTTTGCTTACCAAGTTGAATTCTTCGGCGCAAACTCTATTTAAAATCTAAAATTTGCGACATTTGCTCATCCGCGACCGCCAGCGAATATTTACCCAAAGCGTTATAAACAATTGCCCGGGCTTCGTAATAATCCTTGACATAGGGGTTTATCCGAATCGCTCGATTAAAATCCGCCAAAGCTAAATTTTTTTGTTCTTTCAAGCCGTAAGCCAAGCCACGGCGATAAAAATTAAAATCGGAATTCGGCTCTAACTTTATCGCGACGGTCAGGTCTCGAATCGCCAAATTATATTGTTTTGTATGCAAATGGAGAGTTCCGCGCAGGGCAATTGCTTTGGACAAAGCAGGGTTTATTTTTATCGCTTCATTTAGATCCCGAAGAGCTAAATCGTCTTTACTGAGCCGAAAATAGCATTCTCCGCGCAGATATATGATTTCTGCTTTCTTGATTCCTGGAGAAAGATTGAAAAATTTGAGGTCCATGATGCGGGATAGATCGGAAATTGCCAAATCAAGTTTTTTATGGTCCTTGTAAATTAATGCCCGAAAATAATAAGCTTCTGAAAAGTTGTCGGAAAGAAAGATGGCGGCAGAGAAATCCCGCACTGCATTTTGGTCGTCTTTCAGCCCGAAAAAAACCTTTCCCCGCAAATGTATTGAAAAAACCGACTTCGGGTCGAGCGCGACTGCCTGATTACAGTCTTTGAGCGCCGCCTGGAAATCTTTCAATCTAAGATAGGCAGCACAACGGTTTTCGAAAGCATTGGCAAAGTCGGACTTCAAATCGATCGCCCGGCTGAAATTTTGAATTGCCTGATCTGTTTTACCGGCAAGAAAATCAGCCCATCCTGATTTATTGAAATCTTCCGCCGCCGCCGTCGGATTCGGGCTTGTTTGAGCGGGCGTCAACCAGCAGAAACAAAGCACTAATATAAAACCTCGTAAAATAACAAAAGCATTTTTTCGTGTGTTTTTTTTATTCATAATCATTCTCCTTTTCATCCGTTCAAATCCGACGGGCTTTCCCGTCTCTCAAATCGATAAGACGTTTCGGGAAAATCATTTCACATTCTTTTTTAATAAATGATTGGATTTCAGAAAGCAGAACTTATTTTGGGATTTACTGACGCTTCAAACTGCCCAGAAATTTATTGATTTCCGAATGCGGAATGCCCGTTTCGTATTAAAACCGATTCCTCGGGACGATACCTTCCGATTCGTCCAATCACTGCCAAAGTGATTGCGAATCCGTCAACGAGTGAAAATCTTAACAATTTAATCGAATTTGTCATTTTATTTGCCTTCAAGACTTTTAAGAATCGCTTCGTCGGCTTCGGCTTCGGCGATTTTGGAGATTTTCCGGTAAGCCTTGGCTCTCAGCCGAATAGCTTTTTCGTTGTTCGGTTTGCTTTTGAGAACGGCTGTCAGATCGTCGATCGCGAGTGCGAATTCGCCTTTGTTAAACTGTGCCAGAGCGCGATTGTAAAGCAGCGTGTTCGGATTTAATTCGAGGCTGAAAGCTTTTGCCAACTCGATGATTTCAGGCGTCAGCGCCTTTGTGAAATCCGCGATCGCCGCGTCGTAGTTGCCTTTTCGGGCGTTTATGACTCCGCGAAAATTTAGTGCGTCGACTTCGAAAAGTTTTATCCCCTCGCTGTAATCGGCAATCGCGCGGTCGTCTTCGCCGAGCTTTAAATAATGATGACCGCGCATCACGAAGGCACGCGCGTAGAACGCCGGAGATTCGTCCAAAAGACCGCTCAAACGATTGATTTCTTTCCGCGACAGTTCTTTCAATTCTTCATTCGCGGCGGGAATCGGCTTGATCTGCTCGCGCGAAGAAAAAATGTATGACTTGAAAAGTTCTTCGTCGGA
Organism: uncultured Acidobacteriota bacterium; assembly: GCA_902826505.1. Classification (GTDB taxonomy): domain Bacteria; phylum Acidobacteriota; class Blastocatellia; order Pyrinomonadales; family Pyrinomonadaceae; genus JAFDVJ01. Next base: position 3,525 of record CADEFG010000350.1, on the reverse strand, counting down.
AATCGGCTGCGGTCGCTGAATTTCGGAAATCGTCGGCGTTCCGAGCATCTTTTCGTCGGCTTCGGCTTCGACGATTTTGCCGCTCGCGCGAAAGGCTTTTGCCCTTGATTGGTAGGCTAAAAGAAATTTCGGGTTGAGTTTGATCGCTTCCGTAAAATCGGCGACGGCGCTTTCGTTTTCGTTCAGTTTCAGGTAACTCAAACCGCGATTGTAGAAGGCTTCGACGCATTTATCGTTAATTTCAATCGCTTCGCCAAACCATTTGACGGCGAATTCATAATTGGTTTTATTGTCTCTTCGGGCGCGAACCACGCCGCGATTGACGAGATATTCGAATCGCGGATTGATATCAAAAGCATTGGCAAAATCCGTCTCCGTCGAAAGCCAAAAAACCTGATTGCTTATTTCGTCAAGCTCCAGGAAAAAATCGCCGCGTTTCCAAAGCGCGAGATCGCTTTCGGGATTGAAGCGAACGATTTTGTTTAATTTTGCGAGATGCGAGGTATAGCCTTGACGGATTTCTTCATTGGACGTTTTTCCGTCTTTGTTCAAATCTTCAATGACAATAATTTCCGCCTCACCCGACGGTTCTTTGAATCCGATGGTTTGAAATTTTTCGGGCAATTCGATGACCGCAGACTTTGAGCTGAAGCTACCGAAGATCCGGATCGGAGTTGTTCTTCGCTTTTTGAAACTTTTTCCGGTTACCAGCAAATCGTCAGCCATGGCAAAATCGGCATCGGCTTTTGCCTTTTCGCCGAGATACTGAAAAATAGATGCGCGGCGCTGATAAATTCGATCGTCTCGCGGATCAGATTTTAACGCGGTCGTATATGCCGCAATCGCTTTGTCGAGATACAATCCTTTTTCATAAATTCTGCCGTATAAAAAATGAATCGAAGCGAGTTTTGCCGCAGGTCTCGGTCTGGTCGCTTTGAATTTTTCCAAAGCCTCGTCGCAGACCGCGACGGCTTTTTCAAACTCGTATTGTTCCAAAAAAGCCTCGCCCTGCCTGAGCAGTTTTTCAACTTGATTCGCCCGGTTTTGAGCCAACCCGAACTGCACAAAACCTGTCATAAAAAGACCGATAACCAATATATTTTTCATTAACAATTTCATCACTACTCCTTATTTTCTTCAAATTAACGAACAGATCGGCATTTTGCCGTGTGCCTTGCAAATTGATAAGCCAATTCGGAAAAAACATTTCATTTTTTTTCCCGGACGGCGGGAAGTTGTTGGAAACAAACAAAAAAAACCACCAAGAAAAATCTCTGTGGCGATTGATATTTTTTACTTCCTATCGATTAAAAGGTCAACAGAATATTCTTTTTTGATCCTTATTTTGTCTGCCTTCCCTGGCAAATCGAAATGCACTTAAAACCGGCTGACGATGCTCACAACCCACAATTCTTTATTTTTGATAACTTGATTTCGCTTTCCGTTTAGCTTTCGACTTTCACTTTGCCGGCTTTTTTGGGGTGGCTCCGAATTCTTTTTCCTGACCACGAATTTCGAAGGACGATTCGCCGCGCGACTTCCTTCAAGATTATTTCCAAGTCCAATTGCTTTGGCGTCTTTCGCCAGATATATCTCCAGAAAACGCTTGCGGTCAAGTTGCCGGACAGAGACAGGTTAAAAAGACATGGTTATTCCACCATTTTAAATGCTCTTTGAAAATTGAAAAAAAGTTTGGAATCAGAATAACCAAAGTGATCAAATTTGGAGAAACTGTTCAATAAAAACGGCTTGATAAAGAGCCGCTTGATAAAAAGCCGACTGAGAAAGCGCTCGCCGCACGTTTTTCTTTTCATACCATCGATGAACGGGTGGAATTGATTCCGTTTGTTTTAATTGAAAGCATTTTCAAAGCGAATTTATTGTAATGCGAATCAGTAGTTACTGATTCGCATTACTGATAAAACAAATACGGCAAATCCCTTTTGTAAACTGTTGGCAGCCAACCGGTGCGATCAAAGCGTCCCGGCGAACGAACCGACCAGGCTTGTTCCCCGGACGACCGCGAGAGACATCCCGACCGCTTCGTGAGCTTCGACACCCAGAACATAAACCAGTACGGGAACAGTGATGTTCGAACCGCCGCCGCCGATCAGCCCAAGGGATAAACCGATCAGTTCGCTCAAGTTCAGCCCTAAAATTAAATATAAATCCACGGTATTATTCCTACCTAAATCTTTTCAGACTTAAAAAAATCTGATCGTGTTGCATCCATTCTGGGTACTATTTTTCAAGCCCAATCTATGTTGGACTACAGTTCGTTATCTCGTCTTGTATAATTTTGCTCATTTTAATGATAGACAGGATTGTAAATTACATTACTATCTAATAATATAGTTATCGAGTTGGGTAAAACCGATAGTTGGTTTTTTATTTATGCTTCCGGAAAATTAATTTGGCAGGAGTATTTTTTGTGAGTCAGAAAAAAGAAATAAGTAAAGTATTGAGCGATGACGCATTGGGTTTGATTGCAGGAAGGTTTCGACTTTTGGCGGAACCGATGCGGCTTCGCATACTGCACACGCTCGGCGACCGCGAGATGGCTGTCGGCGAACTGGTGGCGGCAACCGGTGCCAATCAGGCAAATGTGTCTAAACATCTCGGAATTCTGCTTGATGCCGGCGTCGTGGCGCGGCGCAAAGAGGGATTGACCGCCAATTACCGCGTTTCGGACGAATCGATCTTTGAGCTTTGCGATCTGGTTTGCTCGCGGCTCAAAGACCATCTGGATACCCGCCGCAATGCGCTCGCCACGGTTTTTTCGGCGACATAAGCCGGGCATTTGAAAAAAATCCCTTTTGAGATTCACCGGTAAAGTGAGGTTTTTTTATGGATGACGCACTTTTATTACACCGCTTACATTTTGCATTTACGATCACGTACCATTATCTTTTTCCACAATTGACGATGGGTTTGGCGCCATTGATCGTGTTCTTCAAATCTTTGTATCTGTGGAAAAACGATGAAAAATACAATCGCGCCGCCTTTTTTCTGGGTAAGGTTTTTGCGATCAGCTTTATTTTCGGAGTCGTCACGGGGATTCCGATGGAGTTCCAATTCGGCACCAATTGGGCGCGGTTTTCCCGGTTTGCGGGAGGCGTGATCGGGCAAACGCTCGCTATGGAAGGGACGTTTGCGTTCTTTCTCGAGTCGGCGGTGCTCGGCATATTTTTGTTTGGTGAAAAAAAGGTTGGGCGGACGCTGCACTGGCTTTCGGCGTTGCTGATCTTTATCGGAACCTGGCTTTCCGGTTATTTCATCATCGTTACGAATGCCTGGATGCAGCATCCGGTCGGATATGAACAAGCCGCTAACGGCAGTTTTCAATTGACAAGTTTTTGGGCGCTGCTGCTGAATCCGTGGGCGATCTACCAATATATGCACAATATGGGCGGCGCTTTTGTGACGGGTTCTTTTGCCGTCGCGGCGCTCGGAGCTTTCTTTTATTTAAGCAAAAAGAATCTCGAATTCGGTAAAATATTTCTCAGAACCGGGGTCATCGCCGCT
>CADEFG010000349.1:4690-5782 GCA_902826505.1 uncultured Acidobacteriota bacterium | reverse complement strand
CAGATGGAAAGATTATTGTCGCCGGTAACAGCAGTGTCGGAAGTTTGACGAATGACTTTGCGATTGTTCGCTACAATTCGGACGGCGCGCTCGACACTTCATTTGACGGCGACGGTAAAGCGACGACCGACATTTTGGGCGCTCATGACAATATCAACGCCATCGCCGTTCAAGCCGACGGCAAGATAGTTGCCGCCGGGCAAAGTTTGACGAGCAATGTTTGGAAGCTCTCGGTTGTCCGTTTCAATTCGGACGGCACGCTCGATACGACTTTTGACAATGACGGCAAATTGACGACATCTGTTTCAAACTTTAATAGTTATGCGTTTGGAGTGGCAGTTCAAGCGGACGGCAAGATCGTGGCGGTCGGCAGCAGCAACGGCTCGCCCGCCGGATTCGCGGTTGTCCGTTACAATCCAAATGGTGCGCTCGACACTTCGTTTGACGGTGACGGCATCGTGACGACCTCGGTTTTGGACGGGGCGGGAGCGTCCGCTATGGCAATTCAAGCGGACGGTAAAATCGTTGCCGCCGGATCTGCCAGCACGAGTCTGATCGCCTCAAGCACCGATTTCGCCATTGTCCGGTACAATCCGACGGGTGCCCTCGATACTTCCTTTGACGACGACGGCAAAAAAACAAACAGTATGGGCAGTTGGTCTTCAGCGGCAAAGGCAACCGCCATTCAGGCGGACGGCAAGATCGTCGTCGTCGGGAATGGCTATAATGGGTCGGATTTTGATTTCGGCGTCGCCCGCTATAACCCGGACGGCTCACTTGATACATCGTTCAACGGCAACGGCAAAGTAACCACGGATTTTTTAAATTATTTTGATTTTGCTTATGCGGTTGCCATTCAGGCAGACGGCAAGATCGTTGTCGGCGGCAGAGCCGGCGGCGATTCCGCTCTCGCCCGTTACAACCCGGACGGCTCGCTCGATACTTCGTTTGACGGCGACGGTAAAGTGACGATTGATATTTCTTCTTTAGAAGATATATCGGCAGTCGCCATCCAATCCGATGGCAAGATTGTTGCCGCCGGTTATAGTAACACCAACTTTAGAAGTGATTTCACGGTTTTTCGCTTAAACC
>CADEFG010000349.1:0-4680 GCA_902826505.1 uncultured Acidobacteriota bacterium | reverse complement strand
TTTTAGCGAGTGAAGATCACGCCAGTTCAATGGCGCTTCAAGCGGACGGCAAGATCGTTCTTGCCGGTAGTTGCGCCACCGACCAGGCGAGCAGTGATTTCGCGCTCGTCCGCTACAACCAGAATGGCTCGCTCGACACCTCATTTGACGGCGACGGCAGAGTGCTGACCGAGTTTTCAGGCGGTATTGACGGCGCAAATGCGCTGGCACTTCAGACAGACGGCAAGATCGTTGCTGCCGGTCACAGCAGTAACGGCTTAAATTATGATTTCGCACTTGTGCGATATAACGCGGACGGCGTGCTCGACACCTCATTTGACGGCGACGGTAAAGTGACGACGGGTGTTTCGACTTCTTTTGAGGATGTGGCAACGTCGATTGCCATCCAATCAGACGGCAAAATTATTTCCGCCGGATATCTTACTCACGATTCGTTATTTGATTTCGCGCTCGTTCGTCATAACCCGGATGGGTCGCTTGACAGTTCATACGGCACCGCCGGCAAAGCGGTTTTTGATTTCTACTTCGAAGATTTGGTGTTTGATATCGCCCTCGATTCGATCGGCAGAGTCGTGGTCGCCGGCGAGTTGGGCGGTTTATTCACCGTTGCCAGAATTCTCGGCGGAACCGGTGCCGCGCCGGTCGCCAATTCTCCGTTTGATTTCGACGGCGACGGGAAATCCGATATTTCCATTTTCCGACCCGGCGCGGGTGAATGGTGGATCAATCGCAGTTCTTCGGGCGCAACGATCGCCGCACAGTTCGGTAATTCTTCCGACAAAATTGTCCCCGCCGATTTTACGGGCGACGGGCGGGCGGATATTGCGGTGTGGCGCGGCGCGACCGGCGAATGGTTTATCCTCCGAAGCGAGGACGGTTCGTTTTATTCGATCCCGTTCGGCACAGCGGGCGATGTTCCCGTGCCGGCTGATTTCGACGGCGACGGACGCGCCGATCTCGCCGTTTATCGTCCTTCAACTTCTGTCTGGTTTGTCAACAGATCATCGGGCGGCACGCAAATCTTGTCATTCGGCGCGGCGGGCGATCTTCCGGTCGCGGGCGATTACGACGGCGACGGAAAGGCGGATATCGCGATTTTCCGTCCTGTCTCAGGCGAATGGTGGATCAATAATAGTTCAACTTCTTCGACCAGTGTGTTTCAATTCGGAAACAGTACGGATCGCCCGGTGCCGGGTGATTATACGGGCGATGGTCGGACGGATGTTGCCTACTGGCGACCATCGACGGGCGTCTGGTTTATCCTCCGAAGCGAGGATGGTTCGTTTTATTCCGTGCCGTTCGGCGCACCGGGCGATGTTCCTGTGGCTGGCGATTATGACGGCGACGGCAAATTCGACACTGCCGTTTTCCGACCGGCGGCAGCGAATTGGTTTATCAATCGCTCGACTTCGGGAATTCTGATTACCGCTTTCGGAACTGCCGGAGATACGCCGGTGCCGGCAGCTTATCTTCCTTAAATAAATTGGTTGCCGACGGCTTTCTTAAAAAAATACCAGTTTGGTTTTATTTGCCCGGTGAATAACCCAAACTGAAGTAGTGAATCTGGAAGAATAATTTTTACATTATTTTTCTTTAACTTTCAGGTTGTTATTTCCAACCAACCGTTTCGGAGAATTGATTATGACGAATAAATTAACCGTTCAACTTATCGGAATTTTACTGCTCGGTTTTTGTGGATTTCTCTCGACGATAAACGCCGCCCCGGGGGATTTGGATTTGACATTCGCCGGAACGGGGTTTACCAGAGAAACAAGCACTTTAGGCAGCAGCGACCGCATAAATGCGACGGCGGTTCAGCCGGACGGCAAAATCGTCTCGGTCGGCAAAGTTGATTACGGCGGTCTCGTCAGTTGCGGCATCACTCGCCACGGTGCAGACGGCTTGCTCGACGCATCCTTTGACGGCGACGGCAAAACCATCGTGAAGATCGGAATAGAATTTAATTGCAACGACGTTGCCGTTCAAAATGACGGCAAGTTCGTGGTCGTCGGTTATGTTCATTTTGAATCAATCTACAATTTTGCGGTCTTTCGCTATAATGCGGACGGCTCGCCCGACACGACATTTGACGGCGACGGCAGAAAAATATACGCTTTTATCAACGGCGAATTTGCCAATGCCGTGGCAATTCAAGCGGACGGCAAAATCGTCGTTTGCGGCAATATCGGCGACGATTTCGGGGTTGTTCGTTACAACCCGGACGGATCGCTGGATTCTTCATTCGACGGCGACGGTTGGCTAACGACCGATTTTTTTGGCGGACCTGACCACTCGCGGGCAATCGCCATCCAACCCGACGGCAAGATTCTGGTCGCCGGGAACGGTCGCCCGATGGGCGGTTCGTTTAATGATTTTGCAGTTGCCCATTATAACCCGGACGGTTCGCTCGATACTTCGTTTGACGGCGACGGCAAAGTGCTGACGGACATTGATGGTAATAACGATAACGTTCAGGAAGTTGCTGTTCACACGGACGGTAAAATCGTTGTCGGAGGAGTGGCTTGGGTCTTTGCCACACATACGGTCATTAATAATCGGTTCGGACTTGCCCGCTATAATGCGGACGGCTCGCTCGATACGACATTCGATGGCGACGGCAAGGCAATTTTGTTCTATGGCGCGATTAATGAGCTGTATGATCTGGTTGTTCAGCCGGACGGGAAAATCGTTGCCGCGGGCGGTGTTTACCAGCCTCTTCTTGGTTCGAGTTTCTTACTCGCGCGGTTCAACGTGAACGGTTCACTCGATCCGACATTCGACAACGACGGCTTGGTGCAAGCGGGTTTTAATGCCTATACCGCCGCCAACACCGTCGCGCTTCAAGCCGATGGGAAAATTATTGCCGCCGGATACAATAACCTTGAACCGTATTCCTATTTTTTGTTGATGCGTTTCAATCCGAACGGCTCGTTAGATCCGTCATTTGACGGCGACGGCAGATCAATCGCCAATATTTACAATTGGGAGCTCAACGCCAGCGCCGTTGCCATTCAACCTGACGGGAAAATCGTCGCGGCGGGAAAACGCATTACGTCAGGTTCTTTCCCTTTCGCTATCCCGGACTGTTTCATTTATCGTTACAACACGGACGGCACGCTCGACACTTCATTCGACGATGACGGCAGACGTTTAGCGGGTAACGGTGATTGTCAGGTGATAGCCGTTCAGCCTGATGGGAAAATCATCTTTGCGGTCCAAGGACTTGGTCCGCACACATTTTTGATGCATCGTTACAACGCAAACGGCTCGCTCGATAGTTCGTTTGACGGCGATGGTGTGCTTGTTGAAACAGATAATAATAGTAGTAATTACCCGATTGTCTTCACTATTGCCATTCAGCCGGACGGCAAAATTTTGGCTGCCGGTAACAGTGGTCCTTCCGGTTCGGGGCGCGATTCCACAATTTATCGCTACAATCCGACGGGATCGCGCGACACTTCATTCGACGGTGACGGCAAAGTCAAGACCAATTTCGGCGGCGAAGACGCAATAACCTCGATGGCGATTCAGCCGGACGGCAAAATCGTCGTCGCCGGAAAAGCGCAAATCGGTTCGAGTTACGATTTCACCGTCATGCGTTATAACTCGGACGGCTCGCCTGACACCACGTTTGACGGTGACGGTCTTGCCACGATCGATTTTGTCGGCGGCTATGATTATGTCAAAGCGGTGGCAATTCAGGCGGACGGTAAAATCGTGGTCGCGGGTGCGAGCAGCAGCGACCAGAGCGTCGAGACTTCAACCTCCGATTCGGCACTTGCCCGCCTTAATCCGACGGGAGCGCTCGATCTCACGTTTGACGGCGACGGTAAAATCAGGGCGGCGCTCTCCAATTATTTCGATGCGGCGACAGATATGGTCATTCAAACGGACGGAAAAATTCTGACTTCCGGCTCGACGGCGAGTGTTTTGAATAACGATCTGGGAACGCTCGAAAATAATTTTGCGCTGGTTCGCTACAATCCGGACGGCTCGTTCGACAACACTTACGGCACGGGCGGCAAAGCGATTATAGATTTGTTCACCCAAGATACCGCAAACGATCTCGCGCTTGATTCGAGCGGCAGAGCCGTTGTCGCGGGCGAAAGCGACGGGCAGTTCACGGTTGTGCGGGTTCTCGGCGGGGCGGCGAATACGGTTGCCGACTCGCCGTATGATTTCGACGGCGACGGCAAAACCGATATTTCGATCTTCCGCCCGTCAAACGGCGAATGGTGGTATCAGCGCAGTTCCGATAACCAGGTGGCGGCTTTACAGTTCGGCGCGTCATCCGACCGGCTGGCGCCTGCCGATTACACCGGCGACGGCAAAACCGATGTCGCGATTTGGCGCGGCTCAACCGGCGAATGGTTTATCTTGAGAAGCGAAAATGGTTCGTTCTACTCCGTTCCGTTCGGCACGGCGGGCGACATTCCTGCGCCCGCCGATTTCGACGCCGACGGAAAAGCCGATGTTTCCGTCTTTCGTCCGGCGACGGGAACCTGGTTTATCAGCAAATCAACGGGCGGCACGGACATCATCAATTTCGGTGCGGCAGGCGACGTTCCGACGCCTTCGGATTACGACGCGGACGGTAAAGCCGATGTCGCGATTTTCCGCCCGTCAAACGGCGAGTGGTGGCTGAATCGTTCAACGGCGGGAGTTTTAGTCGCCGCTTTC
>CADEFG010000348.1 GCA_902826505.1 uncultured Acidobacteriota bacterium | reverse complement strand
TGAGAATGTTGCCGGGAGTTTTTTCCTAACAATTCACGATTGACGGTTTCCAATTTACGATTGACGATTGACGATTCCCGCGCTTGGTGACGTTTTTGGGCAAAGCCCGTCTGCCCCTGAAAGTGGATTTTACCGGACGACTTCGCTGACGATGTTGCCGTTGATGATCGTTCCCGTACAATGCGTGACGTATTCAAACGGATCGCCATCAAACATTGCGAGATCGGCGTCCTTGCCGACCGCAAGCGAGCCGATCCGATTATCGAGTCCGAGAATTTTTGCCGCGTCGATCGTGATCGTCGCCAGCGCCTCGCTTTTTGATAAACCGTTTGCCGCCGCAACTGCCGCTTCAAACAAGACGACGCGGGTTTTCGGCACGTAACCTTCGTAGCCGCTCTGAAGCGCGACCGAGATTCCGGCTTGTTTCAACTTTGACGCTGTTTCCATCGAGAGACTTTCCGTTTCGCCGCCCGCGCGAAACATCGTCGGGTGAATAATGACCGGAAACCCCGAAGCTTTGATTTCGTTAATCACCATCTGCGCTTCACTGACGCCGTCGAGGACGATCTTGATATTGAATTCTTTGGCGATTCTGAGAGCATTCATGATGTCGACCGCCCGGTGCGCCGTGACCAGCAGTTGGATTTCGCGGTTCAAAACCTTTTTCCACATTTCCTGTTTCAGATCACGCGGTTCGCCTTTGTAATTGCCGGCTTTGATCAGTTCGGCGCGGAGCATCGCGATCTGTTTGGCGCGTGTTCCGGGCGAACGCCCTTGACCCGCCAGCGCGCTGTCGCCCAAAGTGACATTGATCATCGCGGTTTGGACGATCGTCGCCTCATCAACATTTTTGCCGACGGTCTTGGCGATCATCGTCTGCCCCGGCACAAGCGCCGACGGTTGATGACCGGTGTGAATCGTCGTGACGCCAAACGAACGTACCCAACCGATCAGAAATTCCTCGGCGTTGTAGGCATCGATCGCTCGCAGGTCGGGCTGAATCGGCGAACTGCCGTCCAATGCCATCTGGTCGTTCGGCTGATTTAAATAACCGTTCAAACCGATCACCGTATGCGCGTCGATCAAACCGGGCGTGACAACTTTTGCCGTGATAACCCGATAATTCGCCGGAATCTTGATTTGAGCGGCGGTTCCGACCGCTTCGATCTTGCCGTTTTTTACCAAAACCACGCCGTTCGAAATCGGTTCGCCAGCCATCGTCCAAACCGTTTCACCTTTGACCGCGATTTGAGCAAAAATATTTATTGAAAAAATAAAAATTAGCCCCGCAAACGCTCCAAAACGAAAAGAATTTTTCACCGCAAAAGTATAAAAAAGTCTGCGAAATAATTCGTAATTTGTAATTCGTAATTCGTAATTCATTAGTTTTGCCCTCCCAGATCGTCGGAAAAACAATCAATATGAACGAGCTTGTCGTTGGTTGCGCCGTAACCGCCGACCGCCGTCAAATAATCGAGCGGGTTACTGCGGTTAAAAACATTTTTGCCTTCGACCCAGGTTTGTTCGATGTGCGAATAAACGCTCAGCGGATCGCCGCTTAAAACGATAAAATCGGCATCTTTGCCGGCTTCGAGCGAACCGATCCGGTCTTGCATATCGAGCATGATCGCGCCCGCCATCGTCATTCCGTAAAGCGCTTTGTCACGCGACATTCCGCCGCGCACCGCCAATCCTGCCATCCGTAAAAACAAACGCGAATCGGTAATGCCGTCGTCGGTGTGAAAACCGACCAACGAACCGGCTTTTTCCAGTGCCGCGCCGTTTGTAAAATTGATGTCCATCGTTTCGAGCTTGCCGCCCGGCGAATCGATCAAAATTATCGAAGAGGGAACTTTTGCCTTGGCGATTTCTTCGGCAACTTTCCAGGCTTCCGAAACGTGCTGGAGAACGACCTTAAAGCCGAATTCCTTTTGCAGCCGCAAAACGCTCAAAATATCATCATGGCGATGAGTATGAAAATGAATGACCCGTTTGCCGTCCAAAGCTTCGGTCAATGCTTCCATCGCCAGATCGCGCGGCGGAAGTTTTGTCTTGTCATCGCCGGCTTTGGTGATCTTTGCTTTATATTCCTGGGCTTTGATCAGTTGTTCACGCACGAGCGCCACCGATTTAGCACGGGTTCCGGGGAAATTCCCGCCGCCCGTTCGGAGCGGGTTCGTTCCGTTGGCAAATTTTATTCCGCCCATATATTTGCCGTCTTTATCGTAGATCAGCAAATCGTCAACCTTGTTCGCGCCGTCCCGAAGTTTGATGTAGAGCGTCTGCCCGCTGTCGAGATGTCCCGAACCCGGCATGACATTGACCGTCGTGATTCCCCCCGATTGAGCGCGCTGCAAACTCGATGCGCGCGGATTCAAACCTTCCAGAAGTCTGACTTCCGGCTGGATCCGACTCGAATCGTCCGCGCCCGAACCTTCGCCAATATGGCTGTGGGTGTCGATCAGCCCGGGCATGATGACTTTACCGTTCAAATCAATGATTTGAACATCCGAAGCCAGCCGCACGGTTCGCGCGTCGCCGACGGCAACGATTTTACCGTTTTGGACAAGCAGAATCCCCTGTTCGATCGGCTGACCGACAATCGGAATTATCCGCGCATTAAGAAATGCTACGGGCTTTTGTTGACCGAAAGCCGAGCAAAAAAGCGAAAGAAGAACTAAAAAGCTACAAAAATATCTTTTCATTTAGAATTTTCCTTACGTGGATTAAAAAAGAAATGCAGAATTAACTTCCTACGAAATTGTTTCCGTGTCAAGATTCCAAACACTTATTTTTCAGCCGATTATTAACGCTAGCGGGCGGTTTTTTTGCCTATCGGCAGACCGATAAAAAAGGTCGTTCCCTTTGTGACGTTTGGCAAAACCTCGATTTTCCCGCCGTGTGCGGTAATTATGCCGTAACAGACAGCTAAACCGAGTCCCGTTCCTTTGCCGGTTTGTTTGGTCGTGAAGAACGGATCGAAAATCTTCTGCAGATCGTCGGATTTGATGCCGATGCCGTTGTCGGTGATTTTGATACGGACTTCCGACAGGCTGTTTTCCGTATCGATAAAAAGCTCGCCGCCCTCGGGCAAAGCATCGCGCGCGTTGAGAAAAAGATTAAGAAAAACTTGCTGCAGCTGGTCGCCGTCGGCAAAAACTTTTGGTAAATTGGCGGCAAGCTTTTGTTCGATCTGAAGCTTTTGAAATGATTTATCGAAACTCGCCAAACGCAGACTTTTCGCGATCAGATCGTTGACATCGACCAAACTTTTTGCCGCCGGGCGAACCCGCGCAAAATCCATCATATCTTTTGTAACCTGGGTAATTCGCTGAATTTGCGTCTGGATGAGCTTGAGGTTTTCGACCGTTTTTTCGTCCAGATTGTTTTTCGACTGCATCATTTGGATTAACGACGAGATCGCCGCGAGCGGATTATTAACTTCGTGGGCGACGCCCGCCGCGAGCGTGCCCATTGCGGCAAGCTTCTCGGTTCTGATCAATTGTTCGTTAAGCTGTTTTAATTGTTCGATGTCATTCGCCATTTTTCGGCTCATTTCATTAAAACTGTTTGCCAGCAAACCGATCTCATCGTTACTTTTCCGCAAATCAACTTCCGTTCCGTATTCGCCTTCGGTCACCTGTACCGCCGCCAGGGTGATTCGCTGGAGCGGGCGCGAGATTGTTCGCACGACCAAAAGCAACAATAAAAGATTCGGGACCAGCGCCGAAATTACGCTGAAAACAAGATATTTGCGCCAGGCTTCAAAGGTCGTTCCGTTTTGAAACGCCCAGTAAACGATCGGAATTTGAAATAGAATAAAGCTGATGATGGCGACCGAGGCAATGCTCAAAGCGATCTTATAGGCGATCGGAAAAAGCCGGAATTGATCGAGCGCGTTTTCAAGCGAAAAGAGTTTGAAATTTGAAATCGCGTAAGCATAGATCAAAACGCCGGGCAGAACGAAAATCGAACTATAAGGAAGCATCGAATATAGTCCGAGAAACGGAAACAATATATTGGCAAGAGTTTTTAAAATCCCCGTTACGACCAGCGCCCAGAGAATCGCGCCGACTTGTTGACCTTTTTGCGTTTTGCGATATTTGCGATATTTCTGAAATAGAATAAAAGCACCGTAACCGAAAACCAAATAGACATAAACCACAAAAGCATAGGCAAGCGGGGCAAGGTCAATTTCAAATTTCCCGTCGAAAAAACCGACCTTTTTCCATAACAGCCCGAAAAGCGCGGCGGGAATCAAAACCAGACTCGGCGCAAAAATTATCGCGGCGCGTTTTTTCGGCGTGCGCGAATTTTCGGGAAAAACCCATGCGAAAATTACCAGTGCGCATTGCATCAAAAGCGCGATAATAAAACTCGATGCCGCCCACCAACCGCTGGCAATGTTTTCTTCGTGAAAATTCCAGAATATTAAATCTTTGATCGTCCAGAGCGCGAGAAACGCGATAAATGCGGCAAAAGTTTGATGGGCGCGATTTCGCGGATTTGCCACGAAGACATAAAATCCGAGCAGCACTAAAAGGAACAGCGCAAAAAGATGAAGCAAAACAAGCATAGCGTCGGAAAGATTTTAACGCTAAAAGTTTCCTAAAGCTATTGACTACCGAAGTCTGATTTTTAAACTCGTGCTGAACCCGTTGACATTGACCGGACTCGAATCATTTCGGATATAAGCCAGTTCAAGCGTGATTTTCGGGGTGATCTTCCGTGAAATTCCGGCAAAGAATTCGTTTTGCGTCCAATTTTTCGTCTTCAAATCGAAATAACCTTCCTCGGAGATGAATGGCGAAAAAAGCTCTTTTTCCTTATATTTGATCGGATAACTGATTTGAAGCCGGTTTCGGTATAGATTGGTGTCAGCCCGAGAATTGCGAAAGCGGTGTTCATACAAATTTCTGTTTTTGAAAGAAATATTTTTCCACGTTTTTGAAGCCACAAAACCGAAATCTAGCCGCGTTTCGTAATTTCGGCGATCTCTGGTCAATTCATCCTTGCGGTAAAGAACCGAAGTCATGAAGGAAAAATATTTGTTGACGCGAAAATCCAGTGCCAGGCTAATGCGGTTATCGATAAAATCGAAATTTTTTCTGCCGATGCGCAGAACTCCGCCGAATGTTGCCGTTACTTTATCAAACGATTTACCTTTTGAATCTTTCCCCTGACTTAAAGGTAAAATCAATTGAACTTCATTCCAAGATTGAAACGTGGCTTCGAGTGGCGGCGTTTGAGAAAGCGAAGTCTTGCTTAATAAAAAAAGACCGAACAGACTAAGAAAGAGAAGTGACTTTTTCATCGGAAATGTTACGCAAATGTTACAAAGCTGTTACGTTTGTAACATTAAAACGTTCCGATGAAAATTACAAGCCGAGAATAAAACCACAAATAATAAAAGTAATACCAAAAGCAATCGGAAGAAAATGTTTGAACTCAATCATCTCGCCTTTTTTGAGTAATCGGTGAAGAATCGTGAAAACAGGAAGCGCGATGCTTCCGACTATTCCGCCGAGAATCGCGCCGAAAAATGCGCCAATGACAAAAACGATTATTCCGCCAGCGCCGCCCGATGCGATTCCCCACGACAACCCTAAAAAGGGCAGAACCAAAATCATCGTCATCCAATTTAGATTTTCAAGATAACGAATTGCCCTGGCAACGAGCTTACCGGAAAAAAAACCGACCACCGCCGAAATTAGATTTATGATAAACATCACCCCGAAAACCCAGCCGTCCAAACGCCCTTCGATGGCAAACCGAATAAACATCGCGGCGGGCGGAAATGCGCCGAGTATCAAACCAAAATAAGAAAATGTTTTATCAAGCGAAAGCGGA
>CADEFG010000347.1 GCA_902826505.1 uncultured Acidobacteriota bacterium | reverse complement strand
CGTGTGGTGGTTAACCTCTGCGCAGTCATCCGGTCTAATTTGATCGTTTGAAAAGGATTGACCTCGGCGGCTTGGGGCGCAAGGAAAAAATACGATCCGGCGAAAATCGCCAGCAGAAGCGCGACCGCCGGAATCAGCCAGCGAAGAACTTTGGCTTTTGGCGACTGCTGTAATTTTCTTAAATCAGCGCCCAGCGCGGAAACGGTTTGATAACGCTGGCGGCGGTCTTTGTGCAGGGCGCGATTGATGATTTTCTGCAATTCAAACGGAATTTTCGAGTTCATTTCGCGCAGCGGCTTCGGATTTTTGCCGATCGTCGCCTGGTAAATTTCCTCGTCGGTTTCGCCCGCAAACGGCGGCACGCCCGAAAGCATTTCGTAAAGCACGACGCCGAGCGAAAAAATATCGGTGCGCGCGTCGATCGGTTCGCCTTTTGCCTGTTCGGGCGACATATAATTGAGCGTTCCCATGATCGCGCCGAGATTCGTCTGGCGCGGCGGCGAGGGCGAATCCGTCCGGTTGAAAGATGTTTGAGATAAACCGCTGGCAACGATTTTGTCGCGCCAAAGCTCGACGTTTCCGCTCGTCTCTTGCAATAGTTTCGCCAAACCGAAATCGAGGACTTTGACGAGTCCGTCGCGGCGAATCATAATGTTGGCGGGTTTGATATCGCGGTGAATGATGCCGACCGCGTGCGCCGATTCGAGCGCGCTCACCACCTGAATTCCGATCTCGATCGTTTCCGGCGGGCTGAAAGGTTTTTCGACAATCTTTTCGCGCAGGGTTTTTCCGTCAACCAGTTCGGTCGCGATAAAGGTCAGATTTTCCGCTTCTTCGATCGCGTAAATCGTGATGATGTTCGGGTGATTGAGCGCGCTGGCGGCGCGCGCTTCGCGTTCAAAACGGCTGATTCTTTCGGCATCCTGAGAAAATTGCGACGGCAGCAGCTTGAGCGCCGCTTTGCGCCCTAATTTCGTATCTTCGGCAAGAAAGACCTCGCCCATGCCGCCCGCGCCGAGCGCGGAAAGGATTTTGTAATGATTCAATTGCGTGCCAATTAGATTTCGATGATCGGTTTTTGTAAAAAATGCGGCGGCAACATCCTGCGGCGGCGTTTCGATAAAATTTTTGGCTTGTTCCTCAAACGAAAGCAGCGATTCGACTTCGCGGCGCAGCTCTTCATCAGCGCCGCAAAGGTCGCGGACAAAAACTGCTCGTTCCGCAGGCGGACGCTGCAGAGCGGCATGACAAATCTCTTCAATTTTGGCTAAATCTTTCACAAAATGGATTGATCTTTGACTTTTGATTTTTGATCTTTGAATATTTGCTTTGGCTGTTTGGAGGGCTATTCCCGATGACATCAAAGACCAAAGATCAAAAATCACTGATTCGATAATTCTCTGAGCAGCCACATTTTGGCAAAATTCCAATCACGGATGACGGTATTGCGCGAAATCTTCAAAACCTCGGCGGTTTCTTCGACGCTCAAACCGCCGAAATAACGCAGCTCGACGATCCGCGCTTTTCTTTCGTCGAGGTCGGCGAGATTTTGCAGCGCTTCGTCGAGCGCGACGACTTCGGCTGCTCGTTCGTTTGAAATGACGGCAACATCTTCGAGCGCGATAAATTGCGCTTCGACGCCGCGTTTTTCGGCTTTGTGCGCGCGGGCGTGGTCAACCAGAATATGACGCATCGCGTTGGCGGCAACGGCAAAAAAATGGGCGCGGTTCTGCCAGTTTTTTTCGCGTTTATCGGCAAGCTTCAGATAGGCTTCATGAATCAGCGCCGTCGTTTGCAGCGTGTGTCCCGATGGCTGGCTGTTCATATATTGTTTCGCCATCCGCCGCAATTCCTGATAAACCAATGGCATCAATTCGACCAAAGCCTCCTGGCAGCCGTTATTCCACGACTCAAGCAACCTCGTAACTTCGTTGTCGGGTAAATTTACCATTCGTTGTAACCTTTGAACATATTAAACAACAAATTGTTTTTTTATTCAAAGAAATTTTCCCGTCGTTGATTTGCGCCGCGCCGCAGATAAGTCCTTTATTATGTGTGGTCGCCAAAACTTTTGTCAGATAAAGGCGCAAACGGCGTCTAGATTAAGGCAAAAGCACAAAATTCCGTTCCTCGGCGGCGCAGATCTCATAAATTAATTCTTTTGTAAAAGTTACCGCCGACGATTCCAAAAACAATTTTGACCGGTTTATAAACAGTTCGTTGAATCTCTTTTTTTATCCAATTTTTTCTTGCTTTTCGATGTCAAATTATAGTAATTTCTTATATTCACAAAAAAGGTTGAAACTCTAAATCCGAACTTTTTAAATCAAATTTGAATTTTTATTTATCAGAATCCGAAACTTGGTAGGTTAAGTTCAAAAGCCAACGGGCAAAAATCTTTTTTTAAGCACGGACTTATTAAAAAATTTCTCAGCAAGTAAAATTTAGAAAAAAATAAAATATCATGAACAAATTATTCTGTTGTAAAGAATTAGGTCGATTTTTGTTAGTAGCCGCCATGATCTTCACCGGTAGTTTTTTGGCAAAAAGCGCGACTTTTACAGTAACCCGCACCGACGACCGAAACGAGATTTGTAATTCCGGCGTTGATTGCTCGCTGCGCGAAGCCGTCGCGGCGGCGCGGACGACGCCGAATGCGGGTGTCAATATCGTAAATTTTTCGCCCGGTTTGAGCCTTATCACGCTCACCAATGAAATTGAAATCGTCGCACCGGTCAGCCCGGTCGAGATCCGGGGACCGGGCGCAAATCTGCTGACGATCGACGGCGGCGCGGGCACCAACCGCATTTTTTCGACGCTTTCGAACAATTTCGGAAGCTTCACGATTTCGGGGCTGACCTTGACGGGCGGGAACGGCGTCGGCAACAACCGGAGCGGTTTCGGCGGCGCGATTCACATCGACGGCGGGACGATGCTGCTCGACGGCGTTAATATCACCGGCAATTCAACGAGCAGCGCGGGCGGCGGAGTTTTGATCGGCAACGGGACCTTGCGCATCATAAATTCGACAATCTCCGCGAATACGGCATTCAACTGCGGCGGCGCTTCCGGCAGCGGTTCACAGATGACCATTGTCAATTCGACGATTTCCGGCAATACCGCTTCACAACTCGGCGGCGGCATTTGCGCGAGCAGCAACACCGCGCTGCGCAATGTAACGATCACCAATAATACCGGATCGAGCGCCGGCGGAATTCTTAAAGCGACGACCGGAACGCTCGAATTCGGCAATACGATCGTTGCCGGCAACAGCGATGCTGAAATTCGATTTAACCAGCCGGGAATAATTAATTCACTCGGCAATAACCTGGTCGGAGATGCGCCGGGAGATGCCGCAAACACGGGAAATTTGCCGATCACCTATCAACCGACGGACATTCTCGACACGCCGCCGCAGCTTGCCGCGCTTTCATCAAACGGCGGCGCGATGCCGACGCATGCGCCCGCGATCGGCAGCCCGGCGGTCGATCATGGCAGCAATTCTTTAGCCGTCGATCCGGCGACCAATGCGGCTTTGACGAACGATCAGCGCGGTTTTGAACGGTTTCGCGACGGCGATGCAAACACCTCGGCGCTGGTTGATATCGGTGCTTTTGAATTACGGGCGTCGTTCGTTTCAAACACCGCCGACAGCGGCACCGGCAGCCTGCGACAGACGATCGCCGAAACGGGGCAGAACGGCGACGCGATCGGTTTTACGGGCAATCTTTTTGAAACTCCGCAAACGATCTTGTTAACGAGCGGTGAGTTGCTAATTCAGGGCAGCGCGAGTTTTGCCATTTACGGAACCGGCGCTGATCGTCTGACGATCAGCGGCAATCACCAAAGCCGCGTCCTGAACATCAATACAGGCGCGAAGCTCACCGTGAAAGGCGTCACGCTGGCAGACGGGAATGGTGTCGGAACAAGTTTGAGCGGCAGCGGCGGCGGGATTTTCGTCGCGCTGAACGGAGTTTTAACCTTGAATGATTCGGTTGTTAAAAATAATCAAGCAACGCTGACGGACGTTGCCGGTTTAAATGCACCGGCTTTGGTGGCTGATAAAGATTCGGTTTCTCTGGGGGTGACATCAGGCGGCGGCGGCGGCATTTACAATGCCGGAAGTCTGGTTTTGAATCGAACAACAATCGCCGGTAACAAAATCACCGTCACCGGCGTCGGAGCGAATGGCGACGGCGGCGGCATTTATAATTTAGGAACCGTCGAGCTCAACAGTTCGAGCCTTGAATTTAATTCGACGGAGTCCGTGAACACGGCTTTTGGGGTCGGAGCAGGCGGTCTCTATAATGGTTTTCAGTCGATTGCCACCTTCAACAATTCGACCGTCAGCAATAATACGGGACGGGGCAACGGCGGCGGCATCAATAACAATTCGCTCTCGACTCTGAACCTGAATAATTCAACGATCAGCAACAACTCGGCACTTGGCGATACCGGATTCGGCGGCGGCATCATCAATTTTGCGACCGTTAATGCCGTTAATTCGACAATTGCCGCTAACTTTGGCGAGTCCGGATTCGGCGGCGTCCTCTCCACTTTGCCGAAAGCGGTTTTTAATTCGAAAAGTTCGATTTATTCAGATAACACGGCAGCGGCAAATCCGCCCACCGATTTCCGGGGTACTTTGACTTCCGGCGGTTATAATCTGATTGCCAACGCCAACTTTACAATTATTACCGGTATCGCGACCGGGAATATTATCGGGCAGAACGCGCAGCTTCTACCGCTCGGCAATTTCGGCGGTCCGACAAAAACCCACGCGCTTCGTCCGACGAGTCCGGCGATCGATAAGGGCAGCAATAATTTTGTTACCGGGACCGATCAGCGCGGACGCTCGCGACCTTTTGACAATTCGCAGATTCCGAACGCTTTTGACGGCTCCGATATCGGCGCGTTTGAACGCCAGCGCAGCGATCCGCCGCTCAATATGCTTTTTGATTTCGACGGCGATTCGAAAACCGATATTTCGATTTATCGCCCGGCGGTCGGAGAGTGGTGGATCCGGCGCAGTTTTTCGGGACAAACCGTCGCCGCCGGTTTTGGCGTCGCGGGTGATAAGCCCGTGCCGGCAGATTTTACGGGCGACGGCAAAACCGATATTGCCTTCTGGCGTCCGGCGAGCGGAGAATGGTTTATTCTGCGCAGCGAAGACGGTTCGTTTTTCTCAATCCCGTTCGGCGCGGCGGGCGATGTTCCGCTGCCGTCGGATTTTGATGCCGACGGTCGGGCTGACGCGGTCGTCTTCCGACCGTCCACAAATGAATGGTTTATCTTGAAATCTTCGGGCGGAACGATCATTACGACCTTCGGACAGGCAGGCGATGTGCCGGTCGTCGCGGATTACGACGGCGACGGGAAAGCGGATATCGCGATCTTTCGCCCGGCGGACGGCAGCTGGTGGTATATCCGAAGCTCGGATAATCAGTTTCGCGTTTTTAGCTTCGGAAATTCGACGGACAAACCCGTCCCGGGCGATTACACCGGCGACGGCAAAACGGATATTGCGGTTTTTCGTCCGTCAACCGGTGAATGGTTTATCCAGCGCAGCGAGGACAACAGTTATTTCTCAATCCCGTTCGGGACAAACGGTGATCTCCCGGTCGCGGGCGATTACGACGGCGACGGCAAATTTGACGCGGCGGTTTTTCGCCCGTCAAGCTCGACCTGGTTCATCAATCGAACGACTGCCGGAATTTTGATCACAAACTTTGGCATAACCGGCGATCAACCGCTTCCGAACGTGTTTGTTCCATAGATTGTCCAAGAATTTCATGGATTTTTATGTAGAAGCGATCTCAAAATCACTTTTGCCGCTTACTTTGCAGCATTGCGTCTTGGCGGGAAACTTCTTTTTCTC
>CADEFG010000346.1:1218-5879 GCA_902826505.1 uncultured Acidobacteriota bacterium | reverse complement strand
CCCGTTTTCGTCCACCAGCCACAACGCGGCGACATTTTCGACCTGGCTCGGCGCGTTTTCGGCGGTCGTTGTAAAAAACAAATTACTGCCGATTTGTTTTGAATAAAAAACCGTTCCGTTGACTTCTCCGAGCGATTTTCGTTCCAAACTTTTCCGATCGACCTTATAAATATGATTTGAACGAAATTCGGCATCCATTCCATAATATAAAGAACTCTCATCAAACAAAATACTGACCGCTCGCCAGGTTTCATCGCCCTCGCCGATGATTTCGGTTGTTTTGAACCCATCATTCGTGCAAATAATCCGACATTCTTTTTCGTCATCGCCGGTCAGACAAAAAAGCGAATTTGTAAAATCATCAAAATAGATACCATGAATATGTTTAATCGAACCTGCGGGAAATTTATAAACCGTTTCGACCGAATCGCGACCCGCGGAAAATTTATAGATCCGCATTTCGCCGCGTTCATCATTGGCGAGATATTCGCCGAAGTAGATATCGCCGCCGTTATCTTTCGCACACGCTGCCCTTAAAACCCGGCAGGGTCTTTCAAGACCTTTTAACGTTTGAAATTTCCCAGCCCGGACGACACCGACGGTTTTGTCAAAAGTGATAAAAATTTCATCTTCACCGAGCGGCACGACATTCGTCACCTGAAACCTCAGAAGCCTCTGGGCAAGCCGTAGAAAACTCGCCTTTTGTTTCCAAAAAGGTGCATCGATTACGGTCAGCCGTTCGAACGGCGGTTTGAGATTTTCCGAGCGATACAAAATATTGCGGTGCGAAAGAATAAAATTTCCGGCTTCCGCCCATTCGATCGTATAACCTTTTAATTCGGGAACGTTTTCGACCGTCCAATTCATAATTTTTAAATTTGCTCCTTGACCCGGAAACCGGCTTTTGGCTTAATCATCTTTCTTGCAAAAAAACGAACCGATCACCAGGACGTCCATCTTAGTTCGTAAAAAACATTCGATCGCCTCGAACGGCTGACAAACGATCGGTTCGTTTTCGTTGAAACTCGTATTCAAGATAACCGGAATTCCTGTTTTTGATTCAAATTTTTTGATCAGATCGTAATAAAGCGGGTTTTCTTCGCGGGCGACCGTTTGGAGTCTGCCCGTATCGTCAACGTGATTGACCGCCGACAGACGCTCGCGCCATTCGGGGCGGATTTTATAAACGTGGAGCATAAACGGCGATGGATGATCCTGCTCGAAAAGTTCGGATTGACGTTCCTGTAAAACCGATGGCGCAAACGGACGAAAAGCCTCGCGGTGTTTGATCCGCGCGTTTAGAATGTCCTTCATATTCGGAAACCCCGGATGCGCGAGAATCGAACGATTTCCCAAAGCCCGCGGTCCCCATTCCATTCTGCCCTGAAACCAGCCGACGACATTGCCGTTTTTGATCTCTTCCGAGGTTTTTTCGAGAAGCGGTTCACGGTCTAGCCTTTCGTATGACATTTTATAACGGTCAAGCTCGTTTTGAATGACCTGATCGGAATATTCATCGCCGAGATACGAATTTTTCATGACCCAGCGTTTCTCTTCCTTCAAGATCGAATTGCTGACAAAAAGCGCCGCGCCGAGCGCCAGTCCGTCGTCGCCCGCCGCCGGCTGGATACAGGTTTCGCGAAAGGGCGTTTCGAGCAGCAATTTCCCGTTCGCCACGCTGTTTAAGGCGCAACCGCCCGCCATCGAAACCTTTTCGGTCGGCACGAGTTTATGGAGCGAATTGAGAAGATGCATATAAAATTTCTCGAAAACTCTCTGCAAACCGAAAGAAATGTCCATTTCGCGCTGCGTGATGTCGGCATGGCGCGTTCGCGGCTCGCCGAATTCCTTAATAAATTTGTCAGAAAAAAGCCGGTGGACGACCATTTCGCCGGCGTCATTGATTTCCATTCCCTGATTTGCCCCGAACGGCAAAAAATATTCGGGATTGAGCTCAAAGCCGGTGGTCGTCGGTTTTAGAACCTTTTCGAAAAAATCGTGATATTTGTCTTCGCCGAGCGGGGCGAGTCCCATGACCTTGCCTTCGTCGCCGTATTTTCCGTAACCGATAAACTGGCAAACCGCCGTGTAGAATGTGCCGAGCGAATGCGGCACGAAAATTTTTTTGAGCGGACGAATTTCGTTTCCTGTGCATTCCGATAAAAGGCACGATACAAAATCACCCGAACCGTCAATCGTGATGCCCGCCGAATGTTCCCAATTCGAAGCAAAGTACGCGCTTGCCGTATGCGCCAGATGATGTTCGACGTTATAGGATTTGAATTTTAGTTTTGCCGCGTCGATTTCACATTCGGTGGCGATCAAACTTTTTAGATCATCGAAGGTTTTACTTTTGCCGCGCATTCTTGCCAGATTCAAAAGTTTGGTCGGATGTTTTAAAGCGAATTCCAGTTTTTTATGAAGATTTGCCGAAGAATCGCGTCCCACGGCGACCGCATCGATATCTGAAAAACCGAGTCCGGCGATTTCCAGACACCGGGCGATCGACAGTTTGGGAAAACCGGCGTAATATTTGACCCGGTTCAAACGCTCTTCGGCAAGCGCGACGAGCGGTTCGCCGTCAACGATGATCGCCGCTGCCGAACCCGCATGAAATGTGTTGATTCCTAAAATTACACTCATTTTATTAAATATTTTACGATTTATTTTGATTTTCGGCTTCAAGATAGAGGCTGTCAGAAACCAATATCAAAGGTTTGAAAACCTGACTTAATTTCCGGCAGAATTCTGAAGCTAAAACCACTAATTTATATTTAAAAGGCAGCAGATCGAGATCGCTTGCCTGAATTCCCAAACCGAAAAAACAATCACTTGTCATGACGGTTGCGCCGAATTTTTCTTCAAAAGTTTGGCGCAATTCCTGCGGCGTCCAATACCGAACCTCAAATTTTTCGCCCTCCGTAAATCCGCGCCGCCATTGTTGATAAAGCGCCCGGGCACCGTATTTGTTCGGCATCTGCAAAAAAATCGTGCCGTCCTTTTTGATTGCCCGGCGGATTTCGTCAAGCGTCAAATGGACATTCGGCTTGCTGAAACATTGCAGGACAAGACACGAAAACGCCGCATCGAATGAATCAGCCGCGAACGGCAAAAAACGCGCGTCGGCGACCACAAATTCGGCTTGCAGACTCAACTGAATGGAAACTCTTCGCGCCGCCAAACAAGCGTCGAGGCTCGGATCGATTCCAACCGGTCGGTAACCTTTCCGGGCGGCAGCGATCGACCATCTTCCCCAATTGCAACCGATGTCCAGAAATGTTTTTCCGTTTCCCGGCGGCAGCCGCAGCTCGGGGATCGGATAACGCGTCAATTTGTGCCTCAGCGAAAAATAGAGCGTCCCCGAAGTGTGCGGAATTTCGGTTTGGACATATTCGTCAACCTCGTTTTTCCGTGTGACTTCGGTCTTGATCTTTTTTCCGCGTTTTTGGTCCGCAACCTGCCGGAAAGTTTCAGACGTATGATGATGAGTTTCCAAAGCTTCTTCAACCAGCATCACCGGAATATCTTCAATGACCGGATAAAAATGCTTCTCCCGGCAAACCAATCCATCTCGCCGGTTTTCCAGTTTTCCCGCATCGCGCGGGCAGACCAGACGGTTCCTCAACCAATCATTCATAGAAATATTTTTTCCGAAAATTCAGTATTTTCAAAAAGTATTAAAGAGCACCCGAAATATTATCGCCCAACCGACAAATATTTTGAGTTTGGATAACCCGAAAATCCGCCATTTTGGAATTTCAAAAAATAAAATTTCATTTTTGATTGATCGATTCAAGATAGACGCTGTCAGCGACCTTTGTAAGCGGTTTGATCACGCCGCTGATCTTTCGCAAAACTTCCGAAGAATAAACCACCATCTTAAAAGGCAGCGGCAGCAGATCGACATCGCTCGCTTGAATTCCCAACCCGAAATAACAATCGGTCGTCATTTTTGTTTCGCCGATCTTTTTCCCGAAAGTCTCCATCAATTCCGACGGTGTCCAGTAACGCGGCTCGAAGTCTTTACCCTCTGTAAAACCGCGCCGCCGGTGTTGCTGATATTGTCTGATCCCGTATTTGTTCGGCATCTGAAAAAGCGTATTGCCATGGCGTTTCAAAACCCTGACCACCTCGTCGAGCGAAATTCGGACGTTTTCTTTGCTGAAATGTTGAAAAACGCCGTACGAAAAAACCGTGTCAAAAGTATCAACCGCAAATGGTAAAAATCGCGCGTCGCCGACCACAAAATCTGTTTCTACGCCGAGTTGTTTGGAAACCCGGCGCGCCGCCAAACAGGCGTTCAGGCTCGGATCGATCCCGACCGGGCGGTAGCCTTTCCGGGCGGCAGCAATCGACCACCTTCCCCAATTGCAGCCGATGTCGAGCAGACGCTCGCCTTTGCCTTCCGGGAGTCGACAAACGGGAATCGGGTAACGCGTTAGTTTGTTTTGCACGGGGATATACAGATTTCCCGAGGTGTATGGAATTTCGCCCTGCACGAACGGGTCAATTTCATCCTCCGAACCGTTTTCTTCGGTCGGTTGAACGGTTGAATTATTTTCCGATTCGGCAACTTTTTGGAGTGTCTGGTTGATATAATCGTGCGTTATTTCAACATCGTCAACCAGCATCACGGGAATGCCGTCATAAACCGGATAAAT
>CADEFG010000346.1:0-1208 GCA_902826505.1 uncultured Acidobacteriota bacterium | reverse complement strand
CGAATATTCCAGCTCTTTTTTATCACGCGGACAAACAAGATGGTTTCTCAACCAATCATTCATAATTATTTCTTAAAGGACGAAAAAATTTAGTTTAGTATTGCCGAAGCCTTTTTGCAATCGCTTCAAAATTTGAAAAAATCCGCAAAAAAAAATTCAAGCGCGAATTTTATGTTTTTTTGCGGGCGATCAATAATCTTTGCGAACCGAATTCGTCCGGTTTTTCTTTGACAAAACCTTCGATTTTTTCAAATTTTATATCGTTAAAATCGAATTTTTCGACAATCTCTATGTATTCTTCAAGCGATCTCCCAAAACAATGCAAATCAAATTTATATCTGATTTTGCCTGTCATTGATTTATCAAATTTCCAAAATTCCTCGGTTTTCCAGATCTCATCGATCAGACGGATATGCAGGATCAAAAGTCCGTCCGGCTTTAACTTTTTCCGGCAAATCTCCAAAATCTTTTCGAAACTTTCAATTTCCAAATGCTGGACGACCGCGTAACTGTAAACCGCGTCAAGTTTTCCGTCGGGAATCTTGTCAAAGCTTTCTTCATTCGCTTCGAGATACTCGATGTTTTTTGCCGGATTGACGATCCTGGCGCAAACGATCGCCCCGCCTGAAATATCGACCGCATAGATTTTTTTGACAAAGGGTGCCGCCGCTTTTGCCAGAAAACCGGGACCGCATCCGTAATCCAGAACTTCAAAACCGGTTTCAAATTTTGTTTTTAGCAATTTATCAAAAATCTCTTCGCGCGATTCGCAGATGATCCGAAACGATCTTTCCAGATATTGATCGGTGCTCATTCCTTTAAATTCAGGATTATCAGGATCTATAAAATAATGCGGGCTCAGCGATAAAAACCGAAGCGCCCAAATTCGCTTTTTTCGTTCGGGTATTTTTTTTAGAAAGCTTTTAATCCATTTTGCCCCTAAAAAATTTTGGGGTTCGCTGCCTAAAGTTAAACCCCATTTTAATAGATTGAACCCGTTTCCCATTTGGATGATAAATTTATGACCATCAGGCAATCATTCCCGGTTTTCCGGCGTAGAGCGCGTTGGTTGAGCGTCTAAATAACTTCCCTTGTTTTACCGATAAAAAATCGGATAATCAAAATCCCGAAAACCGATATAAAGCCGACCTTGACTAGATACGGAATGATCAAACCGTATGAGCCTTCGTAAGAGATACTCGTCAAAA
>CADEFG010000345.1 GCA_902826505.1 uncultured Acidobacteriota bacterium | reverse complement strand
CGAAACACGGATTTTAATTCAATTGCAGTTGATCGACGAAAATTTATTGAATGGAAGCTCCGTTATCACGGATTTACCGATTAACACTCGTGACTTTGTCATTTTGCGATGA
Organism: uncultured Acidobacteriota bacterium; assembly: GCA_902826505.1. Taxonomy (GTDB): domain Bacteria; phylum Acidobacteriota; class Blastocatellia; order Pyrinomonadales; family Pyrinomonadaceae; genus JAFDVJ01. The sequence continues at coordinate 5,793 of CADEFG010000345.1, read as the reverse complement.
TTATTGTTTGAAATCAACGACAAGCCGCGTCGGATTTTTTAGCTGCTGAACACGAAAACCTTTTTTCGACTTTAAACCGACGGCAAACGGTCGAACGCCTTCGAACCATTCGATTTCCTGAACTTCGCTGATGACCGGCAATTTCAGATTGTTTTGCTCGATCGGCGCGTATTTGTAGTTTTCGTCTTCGGGAAAAATCAGTGTTTGAAGGTTTATCTCGACAAAATATTTGCCGCTGACCTTGATTTCATCTTCGCCCGTGCCAAAGATCGGCGGTTTGACATATTGAATCTGAAAACGCGGCATATCGCCCGTAAATTCAAAAACAACGCGATCGAAACCTTTGTTTCTGGCAACTCTGACGTCTTTCAAAAACGGGTCTTTGACGTAATTATTATGACGCGAGATCGTGCCGAGCGTCCAGGCGTTTAACTTTCCCTCATTTTCCCATTGCGAAAAGACCGTCGAACAAGCCGCGCAAATAATAAGGATCGTAAAAATAAATAGTTTTCTCATATTTTCTCCATCAAATAAGCCGCCCAACCGACGGCTTATTTGATGGACTTGAGAATAGCATCATTTTACAAAAAAAGATCGGCTTCAACTTTTTATTCGGCGATGTCGGGCGTCATTCCCGGGCTGTCCGTGTGAATCCGTTTATTCCGATTCTTTTCTTCCGCTTCGTCAAATTCCTCGTTCGTGACTCGCTCCAAAGGTTCGTCGGTCGGGCGCCAGGTCGTTTCGCCCGGCTGATCGGAATCCTGCCAGGCATCATCGGTGACCGAAGAATTTTCCGCCGCGTTCATTTCCTTGTTATTTTGCCACGCGGTGTTTTCGTTCGCTTTTGAATGTCCAACTGTATTTGCCATAATTTTTCTCCTTTATTCGTTTGAGCAAGACATTAGTTTTTTCCCGCACATTTGTTGCCCATTTCCGAATCCGTTCGAAATCAAAACAAAATGTCCTGCTCAAATTGTTGTTACAAAGAAATAGAGCAACCCTCGTGCCTTGCGACAAAACCATCGAAAATCAATTTAATCGGGGAGAATTTGAGAATGAAACGAAATTATTGTATCAAATCGAAGCAAATCAAAAATTAATTCAAAACGGCTTTCAAAGCCTGTCCGGTGTAAGATTTCCTGACCCGCGCAATATCTTCGGGCGTTCCGGTCGCGACGACTTTGCCGCCGCCTTCGCCGCCTTCGGGTCCGAGATCGATGATAAAATCGGCGGTTTTGATGACATCGAGATTATGTTCGATGACGATCACCGTGTTGCCCGTATCTACCAATCTTTGCAGAACGTCGAGCAGTTTGTGAACGTCTGCGAAATGCAGTCCGGTCGTCGGTTCGTCGAGAATGTAGATCGTTTTGCCGGTTGCGCGTTTCGAGAGTTCTTTGGCGAGCTTGATGCGCTGCGCTTCGCCGCCCGAAAGCGTCGTCGAAGATTGTCCGATCTTGATGTAACCCAAGCCGACATCGAGCAGAGTTTGCAGTTTTTGTTTGATCTGCGGAATATTTTCCAGAATCGGCAGCGCGTCCTCGATCGTCGTGTCGAGCAGATCGGCGATCGAAAGACCTTTGAATTTGACCGACAAAGTTTCGCGGTTGTAACGCGCGCCCCGACAAACGTCGCAGGTCACGTAAACATCGGGCAGGAAATTCATTTCGATCGTTTTGAGACCCGCGCCTTCGCAGGCTTCACAGCGTCCGCCTTTGACGTTGAACGAAAATCGTCCGGCTTTGTAGCCGCGCTCGCGCGATTCGGGCAGCATTCCGTAAAGCTCGCGGATCGGCGTGAAAAGTCCGGTGTAAGTCGCCGGATTCGAGCGCGGCGTGCGACCGATCGGCGATTGGTCGATCTCGATGATCTTGTCGACCAGTTCCAAGCCCTCGATCGAATCGTGCGCGAGCGGTTCGATCGCCGATTTATAAACGTATTTGTAAAGCGCCGGATAGAGAATTTCCTCGACGAGCGTCGATTTTCCGCTCCCGGAAACGCCCGTCACGACCGTCAGCAGTCCGAGCGGAAACGTCGCGTCGATGTTTTTCAGGTTGTGCGCGCGCGCGCCTTTGACCGTGATATTTGCGCCGTTCGGAAGGCGGCGCCATTCGGGAACTTCGATCTTCAGCTCGCCTTTGAGATATTTTCCGGTCAAAGATTCGCTTGAATTTTCGATCTCCTGCGGCGTTCCGACCGCGATCACTTCCCCGCCGTGCGTTCCCGCGAGCGGTCCGAGGTCAACGACATAATCGGCTTTCGAAATAGTTTCTTCATCGTGTTCGACGACCAGCACCGTGTTTCCGAGATCGCGCAAATTCTGCAAGGTTTCTAATAGTTTTTGATTATCGCGCGGATGCAGCCCGATCGAAGGCTCATCCAAAACATACAACACGCCGCGCAGCTGCGAACCGATCTGCGTCGCCAGACGAATGCGCTGACCTTCGCCGCCCGAAAGCGTCTGCGAGGCGCGGTCAAGCGTCAGATAACCAAGCCCGACGGCTTCCAAAAACCGTAAACGCTCGCGGATTTCCTTTAACACTAAGCCGGCGATTTTTTCTTCACGCGGATTTAGTTTGATTTCGTCAAATTTAATGACGGTTTCATCAATCGGCAGCCCCGTGTAATCGGCGATCCCGAGCCCGCCGACCTTGACCGCTAAACTTTCGGGCTGCAAACGTTTGCCGTCGCAAGCCGGACAAGTGACCGGCGCGACCAGTTCGTTCAGGGCTTCGCGCACTTTTTCCGACGGCGGATTTTCCATCCGTTCGCGCATCGCCCGCAGCGCGCCTTTCCAGTCCGATTCATAGCGGTAAGTGCCCTGCCGAAAGGTCAGACGCTTTTTGGTGCCGTTCCAGAAAGCGTCTTTGATTTCCGGCGGCAGCTCGGCAAACGGCGTTTCGATTAGGTTTTTGGTTTTTGGTTTTTGGTTTTTGGTCTTGCTTTTCAGCGTGGTTTTTAGTTTTTCGAGCAACGATTCGGGTTTCCCCAAAGCGTCTTCGCCGGTGAAATGTTCGATGATCGCGACGAGCGCCGATTGCAGATATTTTCCGCCCGATTTGTCGGCTTCATCTAAAAATTTGATCTTGCCCGCGATCTGCGATTGATCGGGCAGGATTTTATTCGCGTCGATCTGCATGACCGTGCCCAAACCCTGGCATTTTTTGCACGCGCCATACGCCGAATTGAACGAAAACGAACGCGGTTCGAGCTGGGCGATATTGATGCCGCAATTGACGCACGCCATTTTTTCGGAATAAAGTTTTTCTTCGCCGTCGATGATCGAAACCAGCACGGCGCCTTCCGTGAGTTTCAAAGCCGTTTTGACCGATTCGGTCAAACGCTCCTTGACGCCGTCTTTGATCAATAATCGATCAACGACCACTTCGATCGTGTGGTTTTTTCGTTTGTCGAGCTTGATCTCTTCGTCGAGCTGGCGCATTTCACCGTCGATCCGGGCGCGTGTAAAGTCTTTCGCGATCTTGTCGAGTTCCTTTTTGAATTCGCCTTTCCGACCGCGCACGAGCGGCGCGAGAATCATCACGCGTTCGCCTTCGGGCAAATTCAGAATTCCGAAAACGATCTGTTCAACCGATTGCCGCGTGATCGGCAAACCGCACTGATGACAATGCGGCGTGCCGATCGATGAAAAAAGCAGACGCAGATAATCGTAAATTTCCGTGACCGTCCCGACCGTCGAGCGAGGGCTTCGTGATACCGTCTTTTGCTCGATCGAAATCGCCGGGCTGAGTCCTTCGACCGAATCGACATCGGGTTTTTCGAGTTGGTCGAGGAATTGCCGCGCATACGCCGACAGCGATTCGACATAGCGGCGCTGCCCTTCGGCATAGATCGTGTCGAAGGCCAAACTCGATTTTCCCGAACCGCTCAGCCCGGTGATAACCGTCAGTTTTTCACGCGGAATTTCGACATTGATGTTTTTAAGATTGTGCTGACGCGCGCCGCGCACAGTGATTTGTTTAATGCTCATTGTCTTACGGATAAAATTCTTGCCTGTTAGCGAAACAATTATTTTACCAAAACGGGAAGCAATGGACAACGGACAATGGACAACGGACAATGAACAGTTGTTTTTGAGAAGCCGCTTTGAAATTTATATTAATTGTCAGTTGTCAGTTGTCAGTTGTCCATTATCCGAGTTTTTCGTTGACGAACGTAAAGATTCCGGTCGCGACGCTGACGACGATAAAGGTCGCGATCGCCCGCCAAACCGCGTCGGACTCGGTAAATTTCCAGATCGCCAAAATACATAAAACCGTGCAGGCAACGAGCGAAACCGTAATCACCGTAAAAGAAATAATGCGAACGAGTTTTGGTTCGATTACGCCTTTGAGTTCTTGTTTGATGCGGACGACCTGTTCCTTTTTTTCGTTTTCCATTTGGTAAAGCCTAACATTTTCAAGTAAGGCTAATCAATTTTTTGAAAGGCACGATTATTGCCCGTCACCAATCAAAATCAAAACCTGAATTGTTTTGATACGAATTTTTATAATTGGAGCAATTATCTAATGTTTGAAAGCAAAAATTCTCTTCTGTGGGGCGCGGCGGTCGGTGCAGGTGCATTAACGGCGTTGGCGGCTTGGAACAAATCGCGGCGCTATTTTGATCTCAAAGATAAGGTCGTTTTGATCACCGGCGGTGCCCGCGGTCTGGGTTTGGTGCTGGCGCGTGAATTTGCCGCCGAAGGCGCGCGCATCGCGATCTGCGCCCGCGACCGCGATGAACTGCATTTTGCCAAAGAAGAATTGGAATCGCGCGGCGCGGAAGTTTTTGACGCGATCTGCGACGTCCGCAATCAGGAAGAGATCGACCAGCTGGTCGGCGACGTTTGTATGCGATTCGGGCAAATCGATGTTTTGGTCAATAATGCGGGCGTCATTCAGGTTGGACCGCTCGAAGCGCAAACCGAGAAGGATTTCGCCGATGCGATGGACATTCATTTCTGGTCGCCGTATCGCCTGATTAAAACCGTTTTGCCGGTCATGAAAGGGATCGGCGCGGGCAGAATCGTCAATATCGCTTCGATCGGCGGAAAAATCGCCGTCCCGCATCTGGCGCCGTATTGCGCAAGCAAATTTGCGCTCGTCGGACTTTCAAACGCGATGCGCGTCGAGCTTGCCAAAGACAATATTTTCGTGACGACCGTCTGTCCCGGATTGATGCGTACGGGCAGCCACACAAATGCCTATTTCAAAGGACAAAACGAAAAGGAATACGCGCTTTTTTCGATCGCCAACGCGCTGCCCGTTTCCTCGATCAGCGCCGAATCAGCCGCCCGGCAAATCGTCCGAGCGGCAAAACGCGGCGACGCCGAAGCGATCATTTCCGTGCAAGCCAAAATCGCCGCGAAAATGAACGCGCTTTTCCCGGAACTGACGGCAGAAATCTTATCGCTCGTCAACGGGCTTTTGCCCGCAAACGGCGGAATCGGTCAGGCGAAATTGCGCGGAAAAGACAGCGAATCGTGGCTCGCGCCGTCAATCTTAACGGCAATGTCTGATCGGGAAATCATCGAAAACAACGAACAATTTGCAAATTAATAAATTGTTCAGAGTTTACGGCTTTTGAATATTTTCGTTTGGAAAACGACGGCGATTTTCAAACAAAAGCCGCGAACTTTGAACGAAATGACAAGGAGAAATTTATGCAGGAAATCACACGGACAAAAAAAACCGAACAGGAAAAAATCACAGAATTCTTTAAGGATTTGAAACAAAATGTCGGCGACAACGAACGCGTTGTCTCTGCAATCGCCGGCGTCGGTTTGATAAC
>CADEFG010000344.1 GCA_902826505.1 uncultured Acidobacteriota bacterium | reverse complement strand
ATTTATTTACACCGCCGTCAATATCAACAACGTCGCCGGAATTTACAAAATCTCGACGGACGGCAGCGGCATTATGACGCGCGTTCCGATCAGCCCCGGAAACACGCCCGATTGGGTCGGCAGCATCATTCCCGTTTTCTCCGAACAACAAACCGCCTCATTCGGCGGCGGGCTGTCGAGCGGCGGCAGTTTTTCGCTGGTGGACACGATCGGGCAAGCCTTTGCCGGTCAAAAATCGACCGGCGGCAGTTACAATCTGCAAAGCGGTTTCTGGACGAATTTACCTTCCGTCGATGCGCCTTTTGATTTTGACGGCGACGGGAAAACCGATGTTTCGATCTTTCGTCCGGCGGTCGGAGAGTGGTGGTATTTGAAATCTTCGACCGGCGGCAACAGCGCGCTTCAATTCGGAAGCGCAACCGACAAACTCGTTCCCGGCGATTTTACCGGTGACGGCAAAACTGACATTACCTTTTTTCGCCCGTCCACCGGTTTCTGGTTTATTTTGCGCAGTGAAGATTTTTCATTCTTTAGTATTCCTTTTGGCAATACCGGTGATATTCCAGCTCCGGCGGATTACGACGGCGACGGCAAAACCGATGCCGCCGTTTTTCGTCCTTTGGTCGCGACCTGGTTTATATTGCGTTCTTCGGATGGCGGCACGACGATTTCCACTTTTGGCGCTTCAAACGATAAACCGGTGCCGGCGGATTATGACGGCGACGGAAAATCAGATATTGCGATTTGGCGACCGTCCGCCGGCGAATGGTGGTTTTCGAGAAGCCGTGACGGATTAACCGGCGCCGTACAATTCGGTTCGCCGGCGGACAAACCGGTGCCGGGCGATTATACCGGCGACGGGCGCAGCGATATCGCCTTTTTTCGCCCGTCGAACGGGTTTTGGTTTATCTTAAGATCGGAAGATTCATCGTTTTTCTCATTCCCGTTCGGCGCACCGGGCGATCTTCCCGTCCCGGGTGATTATGACGGCGACGGCAAAACGGACTCGGCGGTTTTTCGCCCGTCAGGCTCGACCTGGTTTCTTAACCAAACAACTGCCGGGGTCGGCATTGCCAATTTTGGGATCGTTGGCGACCAGCCCGTTCCAAATGCTTTTGTTCCTTGAAACATCGGAACTTTGTTAAGATTATTATCGAATTTGCCGCCAACTTGTTTTTTATAAAAGGTTTTTCAAAAAAAGATCGTGTCCGAAATTGTGTTGTCAAAATAATCTAAACGCTCGGTTTGGCGCAGAAAGCGCCTTCGGCACAAAAGTCAGGACACAACCTAAAAATAAGATCACTTGTCAAAAAAACGGCTTGGTGACATAATGCGGTCAAAAACAAAATCCCGATGCGAAAAAAATGTTTTTGACCGCAAAAAAAAATAGAAATCAACGAACATATTTTTATTTACACCCGTTTTTTGCCCTGCTGTTTCAACTTTTTCTGTTCCCGTTGATTTTAAATGCCGAAGGGTTGCCGGTCAAAACTTACACGGTCGCCGACGGTTTATTGCGCGATTTCGTCACGCGAATCCATCAAGATTAGCGGGGCTTTTTGTGGTTTTGCAGTTACGACGGCATCTCGCGATTTGACGGTCGGGATTTTACAAATTTCACGACCGCCGATGGTTTGCCAGAACGCCATGTTTATGATTTTTTGGAAACCCGCCGCGGCAAAATTTTGTTGGCTACCCGAAACGGGCTTGCCCGTCTGAATCCGAAAGGAACTCGCGGTTCAAAAGAAAATCCGCTCTTTACGGTTTATTTGCCCGATGATCCGAAAGCCAGAGGTTTGAGCGTTTTGTTTGAAGACAAAGACGGCGAAATCTGGGCAGGCACCGGCAACGGTTTGTATCGCGCACGGGAAATCGGCGAAAATTTCGAATTTGAAAAAGTTCCGCTTGAGAATAAGATCGGCGAAATTTTGCCCGTCACGACGATCATCCAGGATCGGGGCGGCGTTTTGTGGGTTGGAACCAGCGGGATCGGTTTGTTCCGGATTCTGCCTTCTGGGCAAATCGAACATTACTCAACCGCGAACGGCTTGCCGAATAATCTCATCGAATCGATGATCGAAGATTCCGAGGGACGAATTTGGGCTGGAATGCGCGAAAATTCGGGCGGTTTGGTGCGACTTGCCAATGATCCGGTTTCAAATGGTTCGATCGTTGAACGGATCTACACCACAAAGGACGGTTTGCCCGATAACTGGATTCCGGCTTTGTTCCAAACGAGCGATAACAAATTTTGGGTCGCTACCGTCAAGGGATTGTGTCGCTGGCAGGGCGAAGTTGAAAGCTCGGTTTGCCGGACTTACAGTTCGATCAACGGTTTGTGCGACAATGACATCTGGAGTTTGACCGAAGATAACGACGGAAATCTCTGGATCGGTTCGCCCTGCGGCGTGAAAAAACTCGGTCGTTACGGTTTTACGACCTACACCGAAGCCGACGGTTTGCGCGATTCGTTTAACCATTCGATATTTCAAAACCGGGCAGGCGAATTGTTTGTTCATACTTTGAGCAGCGGTTTGTTTATCAGCCGTTTTGAAAACGGTAAATTTCAGACCGTCAGACCAAACTTGCCCGATCGGATCAAAAATTTTGGCTGGGGCGTCAAACAAACCGTCACGCAAGATTCGAAAGGCGCATGGTGGATCCCGACCGCCGAAGGGCTTTTTCGTTTCCCGGATGTTAAAGATTTCACCCGATTATCGCAAAGCGTTCCCGAGGAGCTGAAAATCAGTGCGAACGGGAACAATATTTTCCGGCTTTACGAAGATTCACGCGGCGATGTTTGGATTTCGATTTTTAGTAGCCGGGGCGAATTATGGCGTTGGGAACGCCGTACCGGACTTTGGCAAGATTTCAGCTCGGAAGTCGGTTTTGATAAAAAATCGATCAGCGCGTCGGCATTTCTCGAAGATCGTAACGGAAATTTGTGGATCGGAGCGGGAAGCGAACCGGACGAAGGCGGTTTGATCCGTTACCGCGACGGAAAATTCCGGGTTTTCGATCAAACCGACGGCGCACCGCCGGGCTGGACTCGTGATTTATTTTTAGACCACGCCGGCAGGTTGTGGCTTGCAAATACCACCTGGGGCTTATTACGGATTGATAATCCAAACTCCGAATCGCTTGATTTTGTCCGCTACACGACTGCCGAAGGGCTTTCCAGTAACGGCGTGACAACTGTCACCGAAGACGAATTCGGCAGAATTTACGTCGGCACGGGACGCGGGCTTGACCGTTTGACTCCGGAAACCGGACAGATTGAAAATTTCACGACCGCCGACGGTTTGCCGAAAAGTTTTGTCGAGGTTGCCTTTCGCGATCAAACAAATGCGCTTTGGTTTACGACGACCGGCGGTTTGGCGCGTTTCCAACCGGAACCGGTGCGAAATAGAAAACCGCCGACCGTTTTGATCACGGGTTTGCAAACCGCGGGAATTTCGCAGTCTGTTTCCATTTTAGGCGAAACCGAGATCACCGGTCTCGATCTGAGTTCCGCTCAAAATCAGGTCAGCATCAATTTTATCGGGCTCGGCGCGACGCCCGGCGAAAAGTTGCGTTTTGAATACCGAATTACCGGAGAAGAATGGAATAAAACGAACGAACACACCGTTAATTTTGGCAATCTTGCCGCCGGAACATATCGTTTCGAACTCCGCGCCGTTTCTTCCGACCGGATCATCAGCCCGTCAGCGGTCGTGTCTTTCCGGATTGCCGCGCCGATCTGGCAGCGTTGGTGGTTTATCGTTTTAGCGGCTTTGCTGGTGGCGACGGCAATTTTTTTGATTTATCGAAACCGTCTGCGGCAATTGATCGAGATCGAGCGAACGCGGACGCGGATCGCAACCGATCTGCACGACGACATCGGGACGAATCTTTCAAAGATCTCACTTTTGAGCGGGATCGTCAGTTTACAACTCAAAAACGAAAATGCCCAAAACAAACAAATGCTCAAGTCGATCGCCGAGATCTCGCGCGAATCGGTCAATTCGATGAGTGATATCGTTTGGGCGATCAATCCGCATCGCGATTCCGTCCTTGAGCTGGCGCGGCGGATGCGCGAATTTGCCGAGGAAATTTTCGTCGAAAAGAACGTTCGTGTCTTATTTGACGCGCCCGATGAACTAAAACCAATAAAAATTGCGATGGACACCCGGCGCGACCTTTATCTAATTTTTAAAGAAGCGGTTACGAATTCGGCAAAATATTCCGAATGCACTCAAATTGAAATCGTTTTTCAGGTTGAAAACGGTGAAATTTTTCTCGAAATCAAAGATAACGGGCGCGGTTTCGACGATTCGAGTAAATCTGACGGCAACGGTTTGGAAAATATGCAAACGCGTGCCGGAAAATTTGGCGCTGCTTGCAAAATTTCGTCAAAGATCGGCGGCGGAACAAAAATTGCGATTCGGGCACCTATCGAAAAAAGGTCAGATTCTTTTGCCGAAAACTAGAGTTCCGAAGTTTGACCTATGAAATTACACAGGTCAAACGAACTTTTACTCGGGATAAATTAACAAAATTATGTCTGTATTCGGAGCCCAAAACCCGTTGGCAAAAAAGCTACGCGTCGTCGTCGTCGAAGACGAACGTGAACTGCGGGACGGTTTAAAAGTTTTGCTGAATATGACGAATAACTTTCGTTGTGTCAATAACTTCCGAACGATGGAAGAGGCTTTGTTCAATCTCGTTAAAGACCAGCCGGAGCTGATCCTGACCGACATCGGTTTGCCAAAGATGAACGGCATCGAAGGCACGCGTATTCTTCGCGAACGATTTCCCGAAATACTGATTGTGGTTTTGACCGTTCACGGCGAGGACGACAAAATCTTTCAGGCACTTTGCGCCGGTGCCAACGGATATTTGCTGAAAAATACGCCGCCGACAAAAATTATCGAAGCTTTGAACGAAGTTGTCGCGGGCGGCGCGCCAATGTCACCGTCGGTTGCCCGCCGGGTTGTTTCGCTTTTTCGAAATTTCCGCCCGCCCGCAACCGCCGACTATAATCTGACCGAGCAAGAAATGCGGATCTTGAAAATGCTTGTGGACGGGCATCATTATAAAACCGCCGCTTTTGAACTCGGAATTTCGACCAGCACCATTTCCTTTCATCTCACAAATATCTACGAAAAACTTCAAGTTCATTCAAAATCCGAAGCGGTTTCCAAAGCCCTTCGCGAGAAAATCGTCTAAAAAATAATCCAAACTGGGTATTTACGTAGTGTTCGGCATCTGCTTTTTCTTCTAAAAAGTAAATATGTTCAAGCATCAACGGACACCGTTTTACTGTTTCTCGACCGTCGTTGTGTTTTTGGCGACATGGATATTTTCTTTGCCCGCGCTTTTCGCTGCGCCGGACGATGTCGAAATGGCGTTCGATGCCGGGGCGATCGTCCATTCATCAGAAAATGCGCGGGTTTTTGCTGTTGCCGTCCAGACGGACGGGAAAATCTTCGCGGTCGGGAATTTCGGCATGATAAATTCCACGGTCCGGGTTTGTTTAGCGAGTTTCAATGGTGACGGTTCGCTCGATTCATTTTACCAGTCGGGAACGCCGAGCGATACCAACCACCGCGACCGGGCAACCATCGGGCAAGTCGACAACAAATATCTGATCGGCGGCGACTTGACTGCGGTCGCCGGGATTTCTCGCCAGCGTTTGGCGCGGCTCGACGATTTAGCGCCGCAGGTATTTGCCGATTTTGACGGCACCGGGCGCGCCGATCTGAGCGTTTTTCGTTTCGCTGTCCGCAATTGGTATATCAATGGCAGCCGCGCCTGTTATTACGGAATTCAGTCGGGTTTGCCGTCCGACAAACTGGTTCCGGCGGATTATGACGGCGACGGGCGAACCGATTTAGCAATTTATCGGAACGGTGTCTGGTGGTTTTGCAAAGCTTTCAAATTTCGGCAGTTGTTAGCG
>CADEFG010000343.1 GCA_902826505.1 uncultured Acidobacteriota bacterium | reverse complement strand
GTTCCTTCCTTGGTTTTGAGTTCGGTTTCGTATTGAATAACCTTGTCCTGTTTCGCGCTGTAGCCGATCAACGTCGTTTCGAGTCCCATACAGGCAATTGCGTCAAAAAGCGCGAATTCAAAGGCTTTGCCGTCTGCGTTGTAATCTTTGAGGTTCATCAAAACGGGTTTGCCCTCATTGTTTTTGTCAATCTGCGGAACGTCGTAATAGCCTGTTCTTTGGATCAGATACGGCAAATCCAAAGTATTAAAACCGCTCTCGATCCCGTCGCTCGTGATTTCGAGCGTGTTGATAATTTTTTTGGTTTTCAAATCGATCAGCGAGACTTTCGTGACGCCCGAATAATAATGCCCGCGCGTGTTGTCGGGACAGGTATAAATATCGTCTTCCGCGCCGCGCGGATGTTTTGCCGGAGTTTCCATCCATAAAATCATCTCACGCATCGCGGTCACTTTGGCTTTTTCAAGAATGACCACCGATTTCGGAAATGTTTGGGCAACTAGATTGCCGCTCAAAACTAAAAACAAAACAGCGAATAATGCAAAATTTTTATTCATATAATTGCTGAAAACTTTCTGCAACATTCGAAATCCAAAATCCGAAATCGAACTAGCCTTTGGCAAGCAGCTGCAGACTTCTTCTGAGCAATTTCTGAACGCTCAGCTCGGTGCCTTCTTGCATCGCCTGTTTCAAAGCCTTTTCCGCCGCATTTCTTTGATAACCGAGATTTATCAGTGCCGAGATCGCGTCATCATAAACCGCGTCGCCCGACGATTGCGGAATGCCTTCGCTGCGCATTTCTTCCGACGCGAGCCCCGAAAGTTTGGCGATCTTGTCGCGCAGTTCGATGACCAGCCGTTCCGCCGTTTTTTTGCCGACGCCCGGAATCGAATTGAGTCGCGCCAGATTGTTTTGGCGAATCGCCGAGATGATTTCATCGGCGCTCATGCCGGAAAGCGCCGTGATCGCCGATTTCGGACCGATGCCCGAAACCGAAATAAGATGCAGAAACAGCTCTTTTTCGCGCAACGTGTTAAAACCGAACAGCGCAAACGCGTCTTCGCGGACGACCGTGTGAATCCGCAGCGAAACGTCCGCGCCAACCTCGCCGAGTTCGTAAAAGGTCGAAAGCGGAATCGTCACTTCATAACCGACACCGCCGACATCGACGATCAACAAATTCGCGTCTTTTTCAAAAATTTTTCCAGATAAATAGGCAATCATATTTTTTTAACTGCTAAACATCACATCGGAACGCAAAACGTATTTTTTACCTTCTCTGACAACCGAACCTTCGTGAAAAACTCGTGTTTGAAAACCAACATCATTCCTGTTTTAGGAACAATTTCCGTTTTGCCCTGACTAACAAAAACAGTTTCACCGCCCTGAAACTCTTCGTTAAGATAAATCATAAAGGTCAAAAGACTTCGCTCACCGTTCGGGCGTACAAACGAACCGTCATAATGCCAGGCAAATTTTTGCGTTTGTTCATAGCGATAAAATCTCAGACGCTCATTAAAACCAATTGCGACTCGATGATTAATCATTTGAGGGAAATGTTCTTTCGCTCTTTGCCAAAGAAGAAATGCTCTATCTTTGTCATCAATCATTGCACGTTCATTGTTGCGGACATTATTAACAATTGCTTGCGCGCCAAATCCAACATTGATCGGCGCATCGCCAAACCCGATGCCTTCGGCAAAATCAATCCATTCCTGACATTCTTCAGGCGTCAAAAAGTTTTCGACAACCCAAATTCCATCCGCGATTTCCATATTTTAACGTAAAAGTGTTTCACACTTGAAACATAAATTGTAATTGATAAAAGGTTTGAGGGCAACGGGAGAAAAAAATATTTCATCAATTCGGCTAGTTATATTTTTCACAAATTTAATTTATAATTACTCTGCCCGGTAAAAAATGAAAGTTGAGAAAATATCAGAACTGACCACGAATCGTTTGAGCATCTATCTGCGCTGTTTAAATGAATTGACCGCGCAGGGCGCAAAAACCGTCTCAAGCGATGGTTTGGCGCAGAAATTTCATTTAAATTCGGCGCAGATTCGCAAGGATTTGGCGTATTTCGGCGAATTCGGCGTGCGCGGCGTCGGCTATTATATCGACGATCTGCGCAAGCATATCACGAAAATTCTCGGACTCGACAGGCGCCATTGCGTCGGAATTATCGGCGCCGGGCGACTCGGCATGGCGCTTGCGGATTATTACGGTTTTGCGCAGACGAATTTTACGGTCGCCGCGCTTTTTGACGCCGATCGGAAAAAAATCGGGCAAAAGGTCGGCGAGGTTGAAATTTTTGACATCAAAGACTTTTCGGAAATCGTCAAAAGAGATAAGATAGACGTGGCGGTTTTGGCGGTTCCGGCGGAATTTGCGCAGGAAGTTTTGGAAAAGGTGACGGAAGCAGGCATTAAAGCCGTCATGAATTTTGCGCCGATTCCGTTGCGCGCGCGGAGCGATGTCAAGCTCAAAACGGTTGATCTGACGATCTCGCTCGAAAGTTTGTCGTATTTTTTGGCGAAACCGAACAATTTAAACGGCAAAAATGTGAAACCAAATGCGCCGAAAGCCCGAATTAAGAAATAGGAAAAATTTCCGCTTTCGGAATTTTTATAATTCGTCGAGGGATTTAAGATTTTAAGAGGTAGTTTTTTATGTGTGTAAAATCAGTAATCAAAAGAGTCGCTCCGTTTCTGCTGACTTTCGCAGTCGGACTTTTTATCGCCAGCTTCTTTGTGTCGGTCGCCGCGCCGAACTTTCAATTCAGACGCGGCGGTTTTAACCGGCATCGTGAAATGGATCGCCAGATGCGGCTCGAAAATGACCGCTTGCGCCAAGAAAACGAGCGTTTGAAAAATCGTTTGAATGAAATCGAAAAACGCGATTGGGTGCTTAATGACAACATCGATCTTCCCGTACCGCCGCCGCCGCCGGTCGTGCCGTCAATGCCGATGAAAGCCGTGCCGGCTAAATCGCGCTAAGTTTTCTAAGCAGAGCGAAAAACTTTGAACCACAGGTTAACCGATGAAGATTTTCTTCGTTTGTGTTAATCTGTGGTTTAGTTTTTGGCGGAGGAAATAAAAATGTGCGGTGAATCATTTTGGAAAGGCATTGTCGTTTTTTGTCTGGCTTTCGGACTGAGCGTTTTTGTTGCAGGTTTTTTTATTCCAAAAGAATTGCCAAAGAAATTAGTTGAAAAAGAAATTATTTCTTTTGAGAAAAATGACCATAAAAGTTGTGAATCTTCTGAGTATTCTGATCCGATAGAAAAAGAAATTAACGAGAATATAAAAGAAAAAGCTAGATTACAGGCTTTGATTCATAATGGAAAATTTTTAACTTTGACCAAAAAGGGAAATTTACAAAAAAAACTTGAAAGAATTGAAAAAAATATCGATTTCTTAAAATCATATCTTAAGCTCAAAAGAGAATTAAACTCTCAAAATGAACTTGAATATCCCGAATCGAAAAAATTGTTATATCTCGAAAAGTGCTACGAATTTTAAATGGACGAATCAAGCGCGCGAAAATTAATTATCGAAGTCGGAAAATTGCTTTATGAACGAAGCTATGTTGTCTCAAGCGACGGCAATGTCAGTATTCGTCTGGACGAAAACCGCGTGCTGGCAACGCCGACAATGACCTGCAAGGGTCGGATGACGGAAGATTGTCTGGCGATCACGGATCTGGACGGCAATCCTTTGAACGATAAAAAAGCGGCGTCGGAACTCGCGATGCACACTTTGATCTACAAAATGCGTCCCGACATCAAGGCGGTCTGCCACGCGCATCCGCCGCACGGAACGGCGTTTGCCGTCGCCGGTCTGGCAATCGACGCGCCGATTCTTTCGGAAGTTATTCTGACTTTGGGCTGCGTGCCGCTGACCGCTTACGGAACGCCTTCGACGAGCGAATTGACTGACGGAATGAAGCCGTTTGTCGAACATCACAACGCGCTCCTTATGGCGAATCACGGCGCGGTCGCTTACGGCGCAGATCTGTGGCAGGCGTTTGACCGGCTCGAAACTCTGGAACACACGGCGAAAATCGCGATTCTCGCGCGAAGCTTGGGCGGCGCGAACGATCTGCCGAAGGACGCGATCTCAAAACTCATCAATATCCGCGAAAAAGCCGGTTATTTGACCGAAAAAGCGCGTTGTCAGGCGTGCGGCTATTTAGACGACGCAGGAATTTCGTGTGCGACCGGCGAACATTCGAACGGCTCGAAAATTTCGCTTTCACGCGAAGAATTGATCGAACTTTTGGCGCAAGCCGCCAATGTAGGTTAAACTTATTTTTCTTTTGCAATTTTGGTATATATTTTTTAGGAGAAATTTTAATGCAAGAAGCATTGGGAATGGTTGAAACAAAAGGGCTTGTGGCGACGATCGAAGCGGCGGACGCGATGGTCAAAGCCGCCAACGTCCAGCTTGTCGGTTATGAAAAGATCGGCGCGGGATTCGTCACCGCGATCGTCCGCGGCGATGTCGCGGCGGTCAAAGCGGCGACGGATGCCGGTGCGGCAGCGGCGCGGCGCGTCGGCGAACTCGTGAGCGTTCACGTGATTCCGCGTCCTCATTCGAGCGTTGACGAAAGATTGCCCGTTGTTATGAAATAACGGTTTTTGGTCTTTGGGCTTTGGTTTTGGTAGTTCAAAGCCTAAAAACCAAAGACCAAAAACCAAAGACCAAAATGATAATCGCACGAATTTTAGGCACGGTCGTTGCTTCACAGAAGGACGAACGGCTACACGGGAAAAAACTTCTGATCGTCAAACCGATCAATCTCGACGGCACCGACCAGAGCGGTTATGTGGTCGCGGTTGATACGGTCGGCGCGGGTTTTCACGAAAAAGTGATTGTCGTCGCCGGTTCGTCGGCGCGGCTCGCGGAAGGCAATAAGGATTGCCCGGTCGATTCGGCGATCATCGGCGTGATCGACAATATTGATTTTATAAAAAGTTAGCATGGAAAAGGCACGCCGACAAAATATCTCGTTGGTTGTTTTACGCATTTTTCTCGCGGCGACGATGATCATTCACGGCGTTGCCCGGATCAATGCCGGTGGCGTCGCGCCGTTCGGCGAGTTTTTAACGAGCAGCGGTTTTCCGCTCGGATTTTATCTGGCTTGGGGAATTACGGGTTTTGAAATTGCCGGCGGAATTATTTTGGCAGCCGGTTATTTCGTGCCGCTCGTGGCTTTGATCTTTGCGGTTCAGTTGATCATGGGAATCGTTTTGGTTCACGCACGCGAAGGCTGGTTTGTCGTCGGCTTGGGCAGAAACGGGATGGAATACAGCGTTTTGCTCGTCGTTTCATTTTTGGCGATCGCGTTCGCGCATTACGAAACGGAAAGAAGAAGAAGATTTTAAATTTATGCAGATTGCCCGCGTTATCGGAAATGTCGTTGCGACCGTCAAAAACGAATCGCTTCACGGTCGCAAATTTTTGATCGTGCAGACTCTGGACGCGGATTTGCGACCGAAAGGAAAGCCGCTGGTCGCGCTCGATGCGGTCGGCGCGGGCATCGGCGAATTGGTTTTCTGGTGTCGCGGCAAAGAAGCGAGCTTTCCCTTTAAACGCGATGACACGCCGACCGACTGCACGATCGTCGGGATTATCGATTCGGACGCGCACGTCTTAAACAATGGATAACTGATAACGGATAATGGGAAACTATTTCTCCATTATCCGTTATCCATTATCCATTATTCATTAAAATGCTATTAGCGAGAGTTATCGGAAACGTCGTCGCGACGCAGAAAAATCAGCGATACGAAGGAACGCGGATTATGCTCTGCCGTCAAATTACGCCCGAAGGCGAAGATATGGATTACACCTGTCTGGCGCTCGATTCGGTTTCGGCGGGTGAAGGTGATATTGTCGTGATCGTGCAGGAAGGTTTATCGGCTTCGACCGCC
>CADEFG010000342.1 GCA_902826505.1 uncultured Acidobacteriota bacterium | reverse complement strand
AACGCGCCGGATTACGCGTTCCGGATTCTTTTGGACGAATACTGGCAAAAAGCCGATCTGCCCGACTTTATCGGTTTTCACGGCAACGATTCGGCGCGCGCGCGGATCGAAGAAAAATTACGCGACCGCAAAATCGTCGCGGCGCACTACCAGCACGTTGACGGAACGAGTTTTGCCGCGCCCGTGACGGCTTCGGTCGTCGCGCAGATGATCGAAGCAAATCCGCGCTTAACGCCGCTCGCGATCAAAAACATTCTGATCTCGACCGCGCAAAAACTCGCGCATCAACCGCTGATCCGGCAAGGCTACGGCGTCTTAAATGCCGGTTTGGCAGTTTCCGAAGCCGCGCGCGAAACGCATTTTTTGCGGGCGGAAAACTTCGCGCCGCCGCGCATCGAAAACTCGAAAATAGTTTTCTTTTATCACGACGATTCCGCGACCAGCGTTAGTTTAGCGGGTGATTTTAACGATTGGAAAACGGGCGAAATACAGTTCGAGAAATGTTCCGACGGCATTTGGCGAGCCGCCATAAATTGCCAGCCAAGCGGCAAATACCGCTACAAATTTTTGGTCAACGGCGAGCGCTGGACAGAAGACACGAGCCACGGTCTCAAAGAAGAAGACAGCTTCGGCGGGTTTCATTCGATATTGATCGTCGAATAGTTTTTGCCTGCGAAACACACGAAATATACGAAAATAAAACAAATTTTTAAGATTTTCCTTGTCGTGCTTTTCGTGTATTTCGCAGGCAATATTATTTAAACTTCCCTTCGCCTTCGCCGTCGTGCGGTTTCGCGACCGCCGCCGAAATACGCCAGGATCATGACGACCAGATGCGCGATAAACCAGACATTTTCCACGCCCATATTCTGATAAATATAAATCAAAATCAGCACGCGCGGCGCAAAGACACCGAGCAGAATATCCGCCCATTGCGGGACGGCGTTTTGCGGAAACTGCGCGGGAAACATAAACAGATAAACGAGCAAAACGATGCGCGGGAAAAAAAGTGAAAAGATCAAAAAATAAACATCCATAATTTTACGCCTCCGCTTAAACCCAATTTTACGCCTCTTTATCAAAACCGACAATTTATTTTGGAATAAAAAGATAAAGCAAAATGATTTTTATTGGCGGAAAACAAATGTTGGAAGCGATCAAAAATCACTGGCAGGAATATTTGATGGAAGCGTGGGGCTTGGGCACGTTTATGGTTTCGGCGTGCGTGTTCGGCGTCGTTTTGTTTTACCCGGATTCGCCTTTTGCCGGATTAAACGCCGCGCTTCGCAACGTGCTGATGGGCGCGGCGATGGGCACGACGGCGATCGGAATTTTTCTCTCGCCGTGGGGCAAACGTTCGGGCGCGCATATCAATCCGTCAGTTACGCTTACGTTTTGGCGGCTCGGAAAAGTAAAGCCGTGGGACGCGCTTTTTTATGTGCTGGCGCAATTTGCGGGCGCGAGCCTTGGAGTTTTGCTGGCGTGGTTGATTTTGGGGAAATTGCTCGCGGCGAGTGCGGTAAATTTTGTCGTCACCGTTCCGGGCGATCAGGGCACGAGCGCGGCATTTGCGGCGGAAGTCATTATTTCATTTTTTATGATGATGATGGTTTTGGTTTGCAGCAACGCGGCAAAATGGTCGCGCTTGACGCCTTTTTTGGCGGGGATTTTGGTCGCCACCTTCATTTCGCTCGAATCGCCGATCTCGGGAATGAGTATGAATCCGGCGCGCTCGTTCGGTTCGGCAATTGTCGCTAATCGCTGGGATTCGATCTGGATCTATTTTGTCGCGCCGCCGCTCGCGATGTTCGCGGCGGCGGAAGTTTATGTGCGCGCGAAAGGCTTGAAAAAAGTTTTTTGCGCGAAATTTTATCACCACAGCAAAGCGCGGTGCATTTTTAATTGCAATTTCGGCGAGCTTGGAAACGACGAAAAATTTATCGAAGTGACCAAACAAAAACATTTGTTTCCGACAATTACACAACTTTTTTGAAATGTTCAGAGTTGCGGCTTGAGCGGCGAGAAAACATCACGCCTCAAAGGCGTAACGCTAAACGCTCTGAACGCGGGAGAATTTTATGACAAACGGACATTACGATTTTATCATTATCGGGACGGGCGCGGGCGGCGGAACGCTTTTACATAAACTCGCGCCGTCGGGCAAACGGATTCTGGTTTTGGAGCGCGGCGATTTCGTCAAGCGCGAACCCGATAACTGGAATTCGCGCAAGGTCAATGTCGAAGGGCATTACAACACCAAAGAAACGTGGTTTGACCGACACGGCAAACCGCTTCATCCGCACACGAACTACAACGTCGGCGGCAACACGAAATTTTACGGCGCGGCGCTTTTTCGGATGCGCCAGGAAGATTTCGGCGAGCTGCGGCACTTTGACGGAATTTCTCCGGCGTGGGCGATTTCCTATGATGAACTGGAACCTTTTTACACCGCCGCCGAACAGCTTTATCACGTTCACGGGACGCGCGGCGAAGACCCGACCGAACCATGGGCAAGCGCCGAATTTCCCTTTCCGGCAGTCAGCCACGAAACGCGGATTCAACATTTGGCGGAAGATTTTGCGGCGCAGGGTTTAAAGCCGTTTCACGTTCCGCTCGGCATCAAATTGAAGGAAAACGATCGCCAAAGCGACTGTCTCCGCTGCGCCTGGTGCGACGGTTTTCCGTGTTTGATGAACGCCAAATCCGACGCGCAAACCTGCGCCGTCGAACCGGCTTTGAAGTTTCCGAATGTAACTTTATTAACGAATGCATTTGTCACGCGGCTTGAAACCGATTGGGCGGGTCGCAATATTTCCGCCGTTCGCGTTAATCGAAACGGAATTGATGAAACTTATTCGGCGGACATCGTCGCCGTTTCGGCGGGCGCGATAAATTCGGCGGCGCTGCTGCTGCGATCGGCGAACGAAAAACATCCGAACGGGCTTGCCAACCGGTCAGATCAAGTCGGCAGAAATTATATGGGACACGTCAATTCGGTGATGCTCGCCGTCTCGAAATGTCCGAACCCGACCGTTTTTCAAAAGACTCTCGGGGTCAACGATTTTTATTTCGGTTCGGAAGAATTTCCCTATCCGATGGGTCATATTTCGTTTGTCGGAAAGCTCGACGGAACGACGCTTTCGGCGGGCGCACCGGCAATTGCGCCGGGTTTTACGCTTGATCTGATGGCGAAACATTCGATGGATTTTTGGCTCACGACCGAGGATCTTCCGCGTCCGGAAAACCGCGTCACGCTCAACCGATCGGGCGACATCGTTTTGAGCTACACGCCGAACAACACGGAAGCGCACAAACAATTGCAGAACAAATTGAAAAAACTGCTCAATGCGCAGCGCAAATGCAGTATTCACGGCGGCGAATGTCATCAGGGAATTTTTGCGCGAAATCTTTATCTCGCGGAACAAATTCCGCTTGCCGGAGTCGCGCATCAAAACGGCACGCTTCGTTTCGGCAACGACGCGGCAACCTCGGTTTTAGACCGCAATTGCCGGACGCACGAGATTGATAATCTGTATGTCGTGGACGGCAGTTTTTTCCCGTCGAGCTCGGCGGTCAATCCGGCGCTGACGATTATGGCAAATGCTCTGCGCGTCGGCGAACACTTGCTGTCGAGAATAAATTAAACTTTGCAAATTTCAAAACTGACCAAATAAAGCGGTGCGGCTCAAATAATCGCGCCGCTTTTTTTCTTTGATACCGAACGGCAAAGAAGAGTATCATAAACAAATCGCGATTTCATCAAAAAAAGGGAGGTAGTTTATGAGCGAACCGAAAACAGCATTGACTCCTGAATTGGAGGCTTTGAAAACAAAACTGAGGGCAACTTGGATGGCGGGCGATTTCGAGCAGATCGGCAAATCGTACGCGCCCGGAGCCGCCGAATTTATTGCGCGGCTTGATCTAAAACCGGGCGAGAAGGTTTTGGACGTCGCCTGCGGGGCAGGCAATACGGCAATTCCCGCCGCGCGTGCGGGAGCGATCGTCACCGGAGTCGATATTGCTCCGAATCTGGTCGAACAGGCGCGCAGAAATGCCCAAGCCGAAGGATTGAATTGCCAGTTCGACGAGGGCGATGCCGAAGCTTTGTCCTACGACGACGGCAGTTTTGACACGGTGGTGACGATGTTCGGCGCGATGTTCGCACCGCGACCGGAAAAAGCCGCCGAAGAATTGATGCGCGTTTGCCGCTCCGGCGGACGAATTGCGATGGCGAATTGGACACCGACCGGTTTTGCCGGACAAATGTTCAAACTGATGGCTTCGTATGTGCCGCCGCCAAATATGCCGCCGCCGGTTTTGTGGGGCGACGAAGCGGTCGTCAGCGAGCGGCTTGATCAGGGAATCAGCGATTTGCAACTGACCCGGCGGCTGATCACTTTTAACTATCCGTTCTCGCCAAAAGAGGTGGTCGAGCATTTCCGGCACTTTTTCGGACCCACGCAAAAGGCTTTTGATACGCTCGCTGAAGATCAGGAAAAACAAGCGGCTTTGCGCCGCGACCTTGAAAATCTCTGGGCAGAAAATAATCTGGCGACCGATGGAACAACGTCCGCTCAATCGGAATATCTGGAAGTCATTGCGCGGCGCGCATAGCCACGATTTTCCAAAATCCGAAAACTTTACGGCAGACTCCGGGTGGAATAAAACCGGAGTCTGCCGTAATTATTTGGTACAGGGAAATTAAGCTATGAATAGAAATTACCAACAAAATATTAATGTCAGAATCGGGCGGGAAAACGATTTTCCGCTCGGCTGGCTGATTATCGGAATAATCGCGTTTGGCGCTTTTTTTTCGACGATCGCTAACGGGCAAACCGCTGTGCAAAGGGTCGAATCGGTCGGTTTTACCGTGTCGGAAATGGACCGGGCGATCGAATTTTACACGCGTGTTCTGCCGTTTGAAAAAGTTTCGGACAAGGAAGTTTGGGGCACGGATTTCGAACATCTATCGGGCATTTTCGGGGCGCGGGTGCGCATTGTTCGGCTGCGGCTCGGCGGTGAAATTCTTGAACTGACTGAATATTTAAATTCGAACGGTCGCCCGATTCCGGTTGATTCGCGGAGCAACGACCGCTGGTTTCAACATATTGCGATCATCGTTTCGGATATGGACCGGGCGTTTGAAGTTTTGCGGAAAAACAAGGTTCGTTTTGCCTCGACCGCGCCGCAAACCTTGCCGCAAACCATTCCGAACGCCGCCGGAATCCGGGCGTTTTATTTTAAGGATTTCGATAATCACGTGCTCGAGATTTTGCAGTTTCCCGCCGGTAAAGGCGCGCCCAAATGGCACGATCTGGCAAAAACGAAGAAACTTTTTTTGGGAATAGATCACACCGCGATCGTTATTAAAGATACTGCGAGCAGTTTGAGATTTTACCGCGATTCGCTGGGTTTGACGGTTGCGGGCGAAAGCATGAATTTCGGCACGGAGCAGGAACATTTGAATAATGTTTTTGGCGCGCGGCTTCATATCACGGGTTTACGGACAAAAGAAGACGGAATCGCCGTTGAATTTCTTGAATACACCGCGCCGCGTGACGGCAAACCTTTTCCCGGCGATACGCGAAGCAGCGATCTATGGCACTGGCAGACGAGTTTTATAACGCAAAAGGCGGAAGAATTATCTTCGCTTTTAAGGCAAAACCGATTCGATTTTATTTCATCGGGCGTGATTTCGCCGGACGGGAATAATTTCGATTATAGAAAAGCATTATTGGTCAGAGACGCGGACGGACATGCGGTTCGCGTGATTGAAAAATAGTTATGAAAAAATTTATTTTGTTTTTAATTTTAAGCGTCCTAAGTTTTTCGGCGTGCGCAAATTCGGAAGGTTTCAAAAAAGTGAATACGACCGCCGAAAATGTCGCCATCAAGGGTTTCGACACGGTCGCGTTTTTTACGATGAACGCGCCGGTCGCGGGCAAAGC